>JBCCZW010000057.1:0-11743 GCA_039186805.1 Verrucomicrobiota bacterium | reverse complement strand
GGGGTGAATGAGGCGGTGAAGGGGATTTCGTTTTCCTTGGAGCAGGGGAAGACGATGGCGATTGTCGGCGAGAGCGGGAGCGGCAAGAGCGTTTCTTCGATGGCGCTTACCAAGTTGTTGCCGCCGGCGCCCCAGTGTCGAGTGTCAGGCGAAGCGTATTTGGATGGGCAAGAGTTGTTGGGGATGAAGGACAAAGAGCTGCGGAAGGTTCGAGGAAAGCGGATCGCTTATATCTTTCAGGAGCCTTCGACTTCCTTGAATCCTTTTTTCTCCGTGGGGAAGCAGATTGCGGAGGCGTTGAAGTATCATCGCAAGGATGTGGAGGACGTTTGGGAGGAGGTGGTCTCTCTGCTGGATCAAGTGGGAATTCGCGAGGCGGCGAAGCGAGCGAAGGATTTTCCGCATCAGATGAGCGGAGGGATGAAGCAGCGGGTGATGATTGCGATGGCTTTGGCTTGCGACCCGGAGATTCTGGTGGCGGACGAGCCGACTACGGCTTTGGACGTGACGATTGAGGCTCAGATTATCGAATTGCTTCGCGAACTGAGGGAGAAACGAGGGATGTCGATCATTTTGATCACCCATAATTTCGGAATCGTGGACGGCTTTGCGGACGATATTTTAGTGATGTTTCGCGGCAACATCGTCGAGCAAGGAGAGGCCAGCAAGGTATTGTCGAATCCAAAACATGAATACACGCAAGCCTTGATGCGGTGCATACCGCGTTTGGGGGTCAAGCAGGAGAGATTGCCGGTGGTTGGCGTGAAGTCGGAGGTCTGAGTTTAGGGGTTAGCGTTGGTGGGGCGATTGAAGAGGATAATGAAGGAAGACGATTTGTTAGAAGTTGAAGGCTTGAGGGTGACTTACGAGGCGAAGCGTGGATCGTTTATCAAGTCGACCGAGTGGGTGCATGCGGTGAAGGGAGTCAGCTTCAGCGTGAAGAAGGGGACGACCGTGGGTCTGGTCGGCGAAAGTGGGAGCGGCAAGAGTACGATCGGGAAAGCTATCTTGCGTTTGGCGCCGATTGCCGAGGGAAAGATTCGTTATCGTGGGCAGGAAGTATCGGGCTTAAGCGAGAAGGAGTTTCTTCCCTTCCGAAAACAGATTCAGACGATCTTTCAGGATCCCTATGCCTCTTTGAACCCCCGACTGAATGTCGGCTTGATCGTTGCCGAGCCTTTGATTGTTCACGCGAAGGCGATGAAGCGCGCCGAACGAGAGGAGAGAGTGGCCGACTTGCTGGAGAAAGTGGGTTTGCCGGCGGATGCGATGAAGCGTTACCCTCACCAGTTTTCGGGTGGACAGAGGCAGCGGATTTGTATTGCCCGCGCTTTGAGTTCCAGTCCGGAGTTTATCATCTGCGACGAGTGCGTGAGCGCTTTGGATGTGAGCGTGCAGGCGCAGATCGTCAATTTGCTCCAGGATTTGCAAGCGGAGCTCGGACTCACGTATTTGTTCATCGCCCACGACTTGGCGGTGGTGGAGCATATGAGTCATGAGGTGTTGGTAATGTCGGAAGGGGAAATCGTAGAGCAGGCCAGCGCGGAGGAGATTTATCTGAATCCCCAACACCCGTACACGAAGAAGCTCTTAGCGGCGGTGCCCGCGATGACCACGGTGGAGACTTGGTTGAAGGGGCAGGAAATTTGAGTTTCCTTTTCGCGCGAGAAAGGCAAATGACGGCATAGTAACGCATTTGGCGCGAATTGAGGTAATTAGCCTATTGCCGCTAGACTGATTTGTCCTATTAGGGAGTCGATTGCTTTTAATTCCGACGACTAATGACGTGGAGTCGGCTTACTTTGGCTATTGAAACATTAGAGGTACTAATTCTTATTTAAACTGCCCAGTAGTTGGGCTTCTAGAAAGAAATCCCTATGAAGATTGACGATAGAGACCTGAAGACCCGTATAGGCTTCGACACGGAAACAGGAGAAAACTCCTATGATGAGGCGCAACTTATTGAATACCTGAACATTAAGTTGCGGTCGAGGGGCTTGCCGATTTTCGGCAAAGAGGAAGAATACCCGTTTCTAAAGATGGGCGCTTCGCTTCTAAAGAGCGTGGAAGAAAAGAATCGTCTGCTGAAGAATTACCTTTGCCCGGTGGATCAGCGGATTCAGGACTATCTGGTCGATCTCTTCAAGGATCTGGACGTGCCGGATCGCCGTTGGGTGCCGGGCGATGCGCTTGTAATTGAGCGCCATGGCATGGCGAGGACCTTGTCTCTTCCCCCTGACGGCGACGAGTTCAAGGGTGACATCGTGAGTTCGTTTCGAGTGAAGCAGGGCGTCTTGAATAATCCGCGAAGCGATCGTCGGACGACTAAGGGAGTTTTCCATGTGACCGAAGAAGGTCTGCCGATTCCTGCGGATAAGAAAGCGGTGCCATTGTCCGTCTTCGCGAAACTGCTCCAGTCTGCGGTGGATGAAACTCCTGCGAGCACTTTGGAGTTGCCTTTTACCTCGACCCAAGAGGCTAAGGCGAGGACCTTTGTATCCTTGCTGCTACGTCCTCTGGTGCAGCCTGAGGTGCCTGGCGTGACTGAAGAGAAGCGACTTGAAGTCCGTTTCTTTGCTCCTGGCAACTTGGTGAGCAATTTGGACTTCGTGGAGTCGATCTTCGGCAACGCGGGGGATCCGTATTTAGCGGAAAACGACTCGGGTCTCGATGTGAAGCATTGGTCTGGCCACACGGGCTGCGTGATTCTGGCTCCGCATTTGACGACGCTGAAGAAGAAGGATCTCGGCTTGCCGCACATTAGCGAAGCGACGGAGCGTCAGAAACGCGATAGTATGTGCTGGGAAGATGAGGATGAGTGTTACAACGACGGAGGAGCCTTCAAAATCACCTCTCGCGATAGCCGGGGCGTTGTGGTGACAGTGATTGCCGATAATTACTATGGGTACTGCAAGAAGGAGGTTAAGACTCAGATTTCTTTTGCGGCTAACTTGCTGGGCAATGTCGAAGAGGAGCATGCTGGGGGCGCTTTGTCCTTCGCTTCTTACGATCTTGGCGAGGAGTTTCGCCTCAGCGAATATGTTCCTGGTGTGGATCACACTTTTGAAGAGGCTTTGGTCACTTTGGGCGATTCGGTCGATTTGCAGCCGGAGGGGTACGCGATCGACAAGTCGCATCCAGATATTTACTACGTGCCGCAGCATTCGCGTTTCATGCTCCATAATACGAGTATCTCTTGGGAATCGAAGGGCGAATCTCATTCGATCAAGCTTCAGCCGGATATCACATATATACTGCCTTCTGGATACAAGGTAGAGATGGTGCGCCCTAAGGCAGCAGTGCGTTGGCGTTTGATCGGCACCAGCGCGGTGGGGACCTATTGTCACAAGCCCTGTACGGTCTCCGGCGGCGGCAAATCGGAGATCTCGAAGTCTATTGCCGATGCGATCGTAGACGGTCCTGTATTTACTGCGGATATCAAGAGCGATTTCGACAAGGTTGAGGAAGTACTCAGCTACGATTACTATAATCGCTTCAAGGATGGAAATCCCAAGGCGGACAGCCGCTCGATTCTTTCGCCAGATCGTTCGATCGGTTCGGTCATTAAGCTCTTGTCTCATTCCAGTCAATACACAGATGATTACAATGAGTGGTTGGATTCAATTCCTGGATACATCATCGATCTCGTATTGGTGGTGAAGCGTTTCTACAAAGCGGATTGGGGTGACGATTGGCGCGACCGCTTTAGCGTCGATATCGTGAATGGGAAGCCAGGTAACGAGCTGAAGTATCGCGACCAGAAATTGGTGAGCAAGTATTTGCGGATCGGTTTTGCGGAGGATGGTTCTTGGCGCGTTTTTAGCCTTCGCAAGGACTTTGCGCCGGCGTCCAAAATCCAGACGGAAGATGATATATCCGCTTCCGTAGTAACCCCTGCAAGCCTCGTTGAAGGTCTCGATCCAAATGTGGAAAATGCGGGTTCGATCAAATTCATCCTCAATTGCGAGTATCGTCTGTTTCAACGCCCTGATGACGCGATTCATCGCGGTTACGACAAGACGACGGAGTTGGATTTCTCGAAGAAGAGTCAGTTCTTTTCCAACTACGAGCCAATCTTGCGGGAGAAGTCTAAGGAGATGGAGAAGGACGCGATTCGCTTCGGCAACTTCACTGAGCCAATGCAGAAGACGATCCGCGAGTTCAACGCGGATGACAAAGGCTCTTTTGTAATCTCCTCCTCGAATCCTCGGATTTGGGAAGGCAAACCTTCGAAAAACCCGCGCTATCTCCAAAATCGTTTGGACATGGAGGATGGACGGGGCGTTTACGTTGCGGAAATAGGCGGACGCCTGTATCGCCGTTTGAAGCAGGACGCGTTCACGCCTTTCCCTGTGACTGCGGTTCTTCCGGGTCGCCGGAACAACCCTCCCTCGGAGGGTATTCGGGCTCTTGCGGTATTTAACCCGATTCACTATCAAGAGTTGCCAGAGTTGTTTATGGATTACACGGCGAGTCTGACCGGCAAGTCTCCCTCGACTACGGGAGCAGGTTCTGAAGGCGCGTTGACCAAAGGTCCGTTTAACGCGCTCTTGCCGATCGTCGATCTAAATAACGCTTTGGTTTCGTATTTGGTTTGCGGTTACGAAGGATTTGTTTCCGCTGCGGGTTACGTCGGTCCTAAGTTCAAGACGGATCACGACGTTAGCTTGCTCATTCCAGAGATCTGGAGCCGTATGCGTCCCAATGAGCGTAAGGCGAGTTATATGATCGAGAAGGGCTACCTCGAGCCGTGCGAAGATTTTGAATACGAAGGCAAGACGGTTGAGGCTCATCGTTTGGGCTACCGCATCACGAGCGATTTCGTGCAAGCCTTTGGCGGTCGAATCTTCAGCAATCCGACATCGGTTTTCCCAGAGTTCATATTGAAGCCAGAGCTTCAAAGCATGGAGGATTATGTAGACGGCATCGCAAATATCGTGGAAACCCAGCGTCGCGTAGCGCTGAACTACTTTGAGGACAACTCGATCGATGTGGCTTGTCCTCCGATGAAAGCTCTTCTGCACATCATGGCCTATGGCAACTACGAGGGTAAGACGATTCAAGACCCAGAGGTCCGCAAACTATTCACTCGCGAGGCATTGATGGAAAGCGACTGGTACAAAGAGCGTCTAGATATGAAGCAAAAGAACGACGTCGCTCTTTGGGAGCGACACGAAAAGTATCTAGACAGCTACTTGAGCAACAGCCTTAACCAAGATATGGGCGACAAAATCCACGAGGATCGTTTGCGTAAGCGTATCCGGCGTCGCTTGGAGACGTTCCGATCATCAGACTATCGCGAGAAGCTTGTCGGCTGTTTAGGTGTCGATCCTTGCTTGTATCAGTAATCGTGTAGTTGAAATTTGGAGCAAGAGCGGGTTGATATAACCCGCTCTTTTTTTGCGGACCTGTGGAACAGGCCGCATAGACCTGATAAATCGCGTTGCGTTCTTATAAATTCCTAGCTGCGTTGAAAGAGTGAAGTCGGGTTTGCGATTTTTGGAGACGTCGCTGGAGTTGATGATAGGCGCTTTCGAATTCCTGCTGAAAGGCTATTGGTGGGTGGCATTGCTGGTAGCAATTTTGGTTTTGTATTTATGGGCCAGACGATTGAGTGGGAAGTAAGCGGCTGATCTATGTTGTGTTTTCCTTCGGCTTGCTTTGGATCTCTCTATGATGATCAGGAAGCTTCAGGTTCATGCTGGAAGGGGATCTAAGCCGCGTGGCGGCTCTGAGAAGGTATTGAGAATCTTTCGTAAGGCGGCCCGATCGAAAAAGCCGATACGCCTCTTATTTTCAGGGCCCTCTGGGACCGGGAAAACGGTGGCAGTTGCGTTGGGCAGCGCGGATATGCAAAAGCTGGTTTACAAGGTTTCTTTGTCGAAGCTTATCTCCAATTACATAGGGGAGACTGAGAAGAATTTGAACGCGGCGATTCGCAAAGCAGAGCGGTCGAACGCTATATTGTTTTTTGACGAAGCGGATGCATTGTTTGGAAAGAGAACACGCGTTCGCGATGCCCATAAGCGCTATGCCAATCAAGAGGTTTCCTACGTTTTGAATCGGCTCTGGCGAAGCGGACGCGACCTTGTCTTTTGGGCGGGAAGTCTCGATGCGTTGGATCGCCGCCGCCTTCGCCGCTTTCAAGAGGTGTTGGAGATTAAGTGACCTCGGTAGTCTTTTGGTAGTATGATTTTATCGAGCTCATCCGTCTACGCTCTTCGAGCTTCGCCGAGACAGGCTGCTCGATGTTACTTTGAATGGGCGGGAGCGTTTTATGCGAGGAGGGTTTCTTTCTGGATGAAGTCGGCTAAGGCGTTGGCGATGGCGGCGCAGCCGGGGGCGTCGATGTGAACGCCGTCGCCGTCTGCGGGGGGAGCGGCGAGAGGGGCGGCGTTGAAGAAGTGGACTCCTTGTTTGTCAGCAATTTCTTGATACGCGGTGGCGAAGTGTTTGCTCTTATCTGAAGCGTCTACGAATGAGCGACCGAAGGGCTTGTCGGCATTGACGTAGACGGGCGGAGCGATGATGAGGATTTCGGGGACGCCGCGATCAGGGCCACAGTTGGCGGAGCGGATGATCTCGATGAGGGTGTTGATACCCATCGCAGAGTCGATCGCCTGGAGCCCCATGTAGTGTTTCATGTCGTTGATACCGAGCATGATGCTGACGAGATCCAGAGGACGGTGGGTGTCGAGGATGAAGGGGAGCTGTTTGATCGCGTTTTTGTCGGCGTTGAGTGGGTCGTCGCGGTGGGTCATCCTGCCGTTGAGGGCTTCCTCGATGATGCGGACCTCGGGGCCGAGCGTTTTTTGTAGGATGCCGCAGATGCGTTGCTCGAAGGGGTAGCGCTCGCGGTCGGATGCGGGGATGTAGCCCCAGGTGTTTGAGTCGCCAAATACTAGATAATTCTTCATGTGTCTGAAAATTGGATACGCCTAACCTTCCTTGGGTGTGAGTGTACCGAGGCCGCGCATGGTCGCGTCGGTGACGGCGCGGAATCTCCATTTGCCGGGCCAGTCGCGGCGCATGAGTTTGTCGAGTCGATCGCCGCCTCCGCTTACGGCCACGGTGGGGAGAATTGTCGTCTTGGAAGCCATCATGAGCGGGAGTCGTTCAGCGCTGGCGGAGATGAGGCCTTCGACCATGGCGCTGAGGATGTGCTCGCGATTGGTGGCGAGGGTGATTCCCTTAAAACCGCCAGTGCGTTGGTTGATGCTGGTGCGCTCGCCTGCCATGTAGGGATCGAAGGTGACGCCTCCGGAGGCTTTTGCGCCGCGTCGGGCGAGTTTGTGAAGTATATCGGGGAAGTCTTGTACGGTGACTTCTGGATACGATTGTTCGCGCCACCAATAGAGGGAAGAGGCGACCGCGGCGAGGGTACCGACCATGAGAAACTTGCCATCGACGCCGAGGGCGCGGGTCAGCAGCTTGGGGTGGGGTTGCGGCTTGTCGGTGCAGAGAGCGAGGACGTCAGTGGAACCGCAGACGTTGAAGAGTTGGCCGACCTCGGCTCCAGCGAGGAGCATGCCGGCCGAACCGTCGATAAGGCCAGTCATCATGGGAGTGCCTTCTTTCAGGCCGAATCGTTTGGCGGCGGTTTTGGTGATGCGTCCGGCGATGACATCGGCGTCTTTGACATCGGGGAGTTGCGATTTTTTGGCGCCGACTGCCTTGCAGAGCTCCGGATGCCAGCCGCCGCATTTAGTCGTATGGTAGAGTCCGGTGAAGGACGCGCAGGAGGGATCGGTGACGCGAGCGCCCGTCATATGACGATGGAGATAGGTCGATAGGTGACCGACAAGGTCGGCGTTTTTGAGGCGTTCCGGTTCGTTCTTCCTATACCAGGCCCAGGTGGTAGATGAGATCCCGCCTGGGAAAGGGCGGCAGCCGACAAGTCTAAGGTGTTTGGCCTTGCCGTGCTTCTTTTCGAGCGCGTGAGCTTCGGCGACGCTACGTCGGTCTTGGTGGGTGACGATAGGGGTGAGAGCCTTGCCGCGTTTATCCATGGCGCACCAAGCAGGGCACATGGTCGCGAGCGCAATCGCATCTACTTCTTGGGCGGCCTTGCCGAGGCCTTTTATCGCATCGGAGAGCGCCTTGAGCACGGTCTCTGGAGCGACTTCGACTTTGTTAGCGCTGTGCTTGGAGCGGAAAAAGGCGCGGGGTGATTCTTTGAGGACGGTTTTGCCTTTGAGAATGCCGCAGATGATTGAGGAGGATCCAATGTCGATACCGAGCAGAGTGGTCATAATTAGAGGGAAGGTGATAATTGGAAAACGCGGTCAGCGACCGCGTCTACAGGGAATTGCCGCCAGAATTAATTGATCTACGGATTGAATCAGACGGATGGGGAATGTCCAGTTTGGGATTGGGGCAAAGGCTTGGTATATTCGTATCATAAACAGAGATACGAAAACGCCGCCGCTGGAGGGCGACGACGTTGTAAATTGGATACGGTTTGAATTTTGAATCACCAACTGTGGTGGTAACCTCCTCCGCCCTGCCATCCGTTTTGCGGGTCCAGCGCGCCGGCGATGGCTTGTTTGGCGACGTCTATAATGCCGCCCCCGATGCCTTCGCCGAGACCTTTGATGAAAGTGTTCATCATGTTGGCGGCGCCGTTGCCTTCGGGTTGTCCGTGGGCGTTCATACTGAAATTGAAGTTTTGCGGCATTTGCGGGCCTGGAGCGGCGCTTTGTTGGGAGAAAGGGCTGGGCGTCATTCCCAGAGGTGGAACTTGAGGGGGCGGTTGCAGCAATTGCTGGCCCGGCATGTAGCCTACAATAGGGTTATACATGTCTGCGCGTCCTGTTTGCTGGTTGACCCAGAGGGAAACGGGGATGGTCACGAAACCTGTGAAGGCGTTCCCGATGTTAAAAGGCGCGTTGGCGGTAGTGTAGCCAAACTGATTTTGGGCGTATTGAATGAACTGTTGGACCTGCGGTTCGGGGAAGTTGGGGACATCGAAAATTTGTCCGCCCATGTTGAGCAGCCAGTCCGTCTGGGTGACGACTTCGCATATGCGACCGCTCATTTGTAGAAAGCCGACCACCTCCGGAGAGGTCGCTGGGAATTGGAAAACAAACTGAGGTGGATTGGTTCGGTCCCAATGAACGCTCCCTCCGTTCCAGCATTCGAATAAGGTAACCATAATGGGGAACGAGCTTAGGGCCTTGTTCATGAAAGACAATGACGGACGCGGTAAAAGTGGTTTTGTATTCCTGCTGGCAAAAATCGATTCACGGCCAAGCTTTGGTGATTAATATGAGGCAGTATTTGTTGGATCCCGTATTGGGTGTTGCTTCGCTTGGGTTGTCGCGGCAGCGTTTCAGGTAGCCCTCCTGATGAAGGGTTGTATCCCTAGGCGATGAGGTTACGAGTAACGTCTCGCGGTGACTTGCCTTGCGGAAGTGAGGAACTGAAAAAGTGAGAAGATGACCCCAATTCGCGCCGCTCTTTGCAGCTTAGGTTTGTTTTTTTGTTCTTTTGTTTTCGCGGAGTATCCTGAGAAGCCGATTCGTCTGATCGTGCCGACGAATGCGGGGGGCGAGATCGATACGATGGCTCGAATTTTCGAGCGCGCGTTTTATGATTTTAAGCTGCTGTCGAAGAAGATGGTAGTGGTGAATAAGCCAGGCGCGGGAGGAACTTTGGGGACTCGTGAGGTCCTGGAGGCGGATCCGGATGGTTATACGATTTGTCTTTGGCATCCGGGGATCGTGACTTCGAAGGCGATGGGAGTGGTTGACTTCGATCACAGCGATTTTGAGATCATTTGTACCACGGGGCACACGGAGACGGCTTTGGGTTTTAAGCGAGGGGAGAGGATTACCGATGCTAAGCAGGCGTTGGAGTTCGTTCGAGAGAATCCGAATGAATTAACTGTATCCACAAATATGGGACTGCCGGTGCACTTCGTGCCCTTATTGTTCGCGAAGGAATTGGGAGTCGAGTTTAAGTTCGTGCAATCCGGTGGGGGAGCCAAGCGACTGGCCTCTTTGCTGGGCGGGCACTCGGATGTGGCCTTCTTTTCAACGATGGCGTTTCAGGACGGAGCTTCGAGCGATTTGCAGCCTCTGCTTTTGTTCTCGGCGGAACGAAACGCGGATTTTCCAGGCGTGCCGACAGCGAGAGAGTTGGGGGCGGATGTTGTGGTGGCGGAGACGCGGATTTGGCTGGCGCCGAAAGGGACGCCACTGGAACGTATCGATGTTTTGAGGACGGCGGTGAAGGCGGCATTGGCGGAACCAAGCGTATCCGGTAGGTTCGAGCAGATGGGCGTAGAGCCGCGCTATGGCGAGGCGGAGGCTTTGGATGTTTTCTTGACGGATTTTAAGGACCGAGTGACGCCGTTGGTTCCGGAAGCCCAGAAGCTGGATCCTCTGGATTCATTGGCGCTCCCGCATTTTGTGGCGTGGGTAATCGCTTTCCTTTTAGCGGGCTTAGGGGTCAGAGGCTGGTTGCGGTTGAAGAACCGTAAAGGAGCGGTTGCAGATGAGGGGCCGGCCTACAAGAAGGAACCTGGCTTGGCGGTGGGCATAGTCGTTCTGGCAGCGGTTTATACGGGGATATTGTCCTTGGGGTGGGTAAGTTTCGCTTGGGCTTCTCTGGTGTTTGTTTCAGCGGCGGGAGCGATGATCGGAAGGTGGAATGCGAGGATTATGGCGACGAGTTTCTTGTTGGCCTTGGTGATCGGCTTTGGGGGACAGTATTTGTTTACAGAGATCTTTTCAGTGGATTTGCCGCGATGAGTAGGTTGATTCTGGATACGGAATTGTCGGGTCAGTGCCCTGACCTGAAAGTTTAGCGGTATGGAGTTGTTGAACGCATTTCAGTATATCTTTACGCCCGCTCCGATGCTTTGGCTGTTGCTGGGGGTGGCGAGTGGGATCTTCGTGGGAGCGATTCCGGGCTTAGGTGGCGGGATGTTGATGGCGCTCACCTTGCCATTGACGATGCAGATGGGAGATAGCACGCACGCGATTCTTTTGCTGATGGGGATGCATGTGGGCTCGGTAAGCGGCGGCTTGATTAGCTCGACGCTTTTGAAGATGCCGGGAACGCCTTCTTCTTTGATGACGACGTTCGATGGTTATCCGATGGCGAAGAATGGGAACCCTGGAAGAGCCTTGGGACTGGGGATCGGCGCCTCCTTGATCGGCGGTTTGGTGGCAGGGATTTTTTTGATTACTTTAGCGCCGCCCCTTTCGTATTGGGCTGTGAAGTTCGGCGACTGGGAGTATTTTACGATGGTCTTGATGGCTTTCGTATTGGTGGCTGCGATTAGCCAGGGGTCGATGCTTAAAGGACTGACTTCGTGTATGATCGGGGTGATGGCGACTTTTCCCGGATACAGCGATTCGCATGGACAACCGCGGTTGACCTTTGGAATCGATCACTTGTCGGCGGGCTTTGGATTGTTGCCGGTTATGTTGGGGATTTTTGTGGTGAGTCAGTTGATAAAAGATGCGCTGACGATTAACAAGAAGGGCGTGACGATATCGATCGCGGATCAATCGGTCATGCCTCGGCTGGTCGAATGGAAAGACAGCGTGGTGAATTTGATTCGCTCTTCTTGCATTGGTACCTGGGTGGGAATTTTGCCGGGCGTGGGGGCGAGCATTTCTTCGATGGTTTCATATGGAATGGCCAAGACTTTCAGCAAGACGCCGCAGAAGTTTGGGACCGGACATAAGGAAGGGATCGTTGCGGCCGAAGCGGCCAACAATGCGAATGCCGG
>JBCCZW010000056.1:0-11764 GCA_039186805.1 Verrucomicrobiota bacterium | reverse complement strand
CGAGAATTAGTGCGGATCGAGGAGCTGCTGTCTCAGTGGGCGTTGTACTCGAATCTGATATTCGTGGAGGGAGAAAGCGAATTGGCCTACAGCGCGCAGAATTTGGGAGCGCTTCTGTTAGAAATCGTTGATGAATGCGAGAGCGCGGGGGGAGTCGACGCCGAGAGTATCGAGATCGTCAGGCGATTTATTCGTACTCATATGGAGCGTTTAGACGAGGCTGATTTTATGGAGCCTGAGGAATGGCAGACCAAGGGACTGGCGCTTTTAGAGGAGTCGATGCGAGATATGACAAGCGCTTTTGAAGCGATTGCCAAGATGAAGTTGGAGGCGGTAGGAAATGTTGCGTTGAAGCAGGAAGCTCTGGCGAATGCCGAGAGTAGTAGAAGATTGGATACTGCTATCTATTTGGTTGGGTTTCTTGCATGGTCTGCGTTCATGTGGTGGACGATTTCAGTGGCCTTAGCTCGCCCGCTGCAGGGTTTGTCCCAGAAGGCGAAAAGAGCGCTTGAAGAAGATTCTAGCCAAGTTTTCGACGATCGCGGTCCTTTGGAGATTCGCGAGCTGGCTCGGGCGTTTTCGTTGCTAATCGGGACATTGGAGGACCGGGTGGAGAATCGAACGGTTGAACTGAGGAAAGCGGTGTCCGAACTCGAGCTGGCTGTAGAGAAGGCAAAGCGCGCTGACAGGGCGAAGAGCGAATTTCTGGCGAATATGAGCCATGAAATCAGAACTCCGATGAACGGCATCATTGGGATGAATAACTTGATGCTAGAAACTCGCTTGGATGGAGAGCAGAAGAGCTACGCGAATACGATCGATCGCAGTTCCGAGGCTCTCTTGGGCTTGATCAACGACATCCTTGAGTTTTCGAAGATAGAGGCGGACAAGCTTGTGCTTGAGCGTAAGCAATTCAATTTGCGGGAGATGCTGGAGAGCGTTGCGGATTTATTCGCGGCGAAGGCGCAAGAGAAGGGAAACGATTTCAACTGTATCCTAAAGGCAGATACGAAAACTCAGTTTATCGGAGATTCTCACCGGCTGCGGCAGGTCGTTTCCAATCTTGTAGGGAATGCGATCAAATTCACCTCTGAGGGCGGAATTTCGATTAGGGTTACCCAGCGATTGGGAGAAGGGGATGAGCTTTGGTGTAGATTTGAAATTGAGGATACGGGAATCGGAATTCCTCAGACAGCCCAGCAATCCCTATTTTCGGCCTTTTCGCAGGTGGATGCATCGACCACGCGAAAGTACGGCGGAACAGGCTTAGGTTTGTCGATCTGCAAGGGGATCGTCGATTTGATGGAAGGCAGTATTGGCGTGAATAGCGTCGAAGGAGAGGGCTCGACTTTTTGGTTTGAGGTTAAGTTAGAGACGGTTGCGTCTTTGCCCGCTGAATTTGAGAAAGCTCTCATTCTTGAAGGAAAGCGAATCCTAATAGTGGATACGGATGCGGAGTGCGCTGATTGGATTGCCCATTGGGTAGAGGCTTGGGGAGGTGAGGCTCGAATAGCCTTGGGCTCGGAGGGATTAAAGCGGAGCAACTTGGATTGGGTGAACTTCGCGCTTATCTTGGATCAAGAGATAGCAGAGGAAATGACGGGGGCGCTCGAGGAGACGGCGCGCGGCGAAGCAGTTAAGGTGATTGTGACTCATAAGGTTTGTTCTCGCGTATCCGAAGACATGTTACAAGAGCTGGGAGCTTTCGCTGAATTGCAGAAACCCCCGCGACCGGCTGAATTGCTTTATAAGCTAAGTGACCGTTCCGGAGCGTCTTGCGAGGATCGAGAGACGAGCGAGAGCGTCCTGCTGGATCTGAAAGACGGGTTGAACCCAAGTGAAACCAACATCTTGTTGGTTGATGATGATGCGACTAACCGACTCGTCGCTGAGGGACTGCTTAAGAAGCGAGGTTTCGAACCGGATCTTGCTACCAATGGCCAGGAGGCGTTGAAAATGCTTTCTGCGAAGGTGTACCATTTGGTCCTCATGGATTGCCAGATGCCGGTTATGGATGGGTATCAAGCGACCCAGGCACTTAGGAGTGGCAAAGCGAATGATGCGAATCGAACGGTTCCCGTGATTGCCGTAACGGCGAATGCGCTGAATGGCGACCGCGAGGCCTGCCTAGCTTCGGGGATGAGCGACTATCTGTCCAAACCGTTTAAAACCGCCGCCATCGATAAGGCGCTGAGTTACTGGATAGGACGAAGGCATGGCGCGGCGATCATAGACGAAATAGAGCCGGGCGTGGACAGCCAGGAAGCGTTTAGCGATACTGAGGAAACGCTGTTTAAACTAGAGATTTTGCAGGAAATGTTCGGCGATGATGAGGAGACCATTGCGTTGATGGTAGAATCTTTCGAACAGTCCCATCAGGATAACATGAACGCATTGGAAGCAGCCATCGAGAATGGAGAGAACTCAGAGATGTTGCGACTGCATTCCCATACGATCAAAGGCTGCGCTAGTAACTTCGGGGCGGAGCTTTTATATAAGCATGCGGCGGCGATTGAGGAAGCTTGCGTTAATGGAAGAGTCGATGAAGCGCTCAAAATTTTCCCGCGATTGAAGGAGGTCAGTGAGCGGACCTTGATCCATGTAAAGGGACTTTAGGTTCTAGCAAGTCAGCGTATGGGAAGCGTGTCGTTGCGATTAGGATACATCTGAGATTGCAGATCTACTTAGCCGAAAAGGTTGAGTTGGTTCTCGTTCTTCTCGAAATGGATTTTTTTGCGGGGTTTGGCTTTGGGGGTTGGGGAGGAAACCGTCACGGTGGCGTCGTCGGACTCCAGTTTTTCGAGAAGTTCTTTCGCTCGGTCGATTACAGGTGTCGGTAGTCCGGCGAGGCGGGCCACTTGGATTCCGTAGGAGCGGTCAGCGGCGCCTTTGATGACTTGGCGGACGAAGACGATGTCGTCGTTCCACTCTTTGACCGCGACGCTGAAGTTCTCGAGGCGGTTGAGGTGCTTATCCAGTTGGGTGAGCTCTTGGTAGTGAGTGGCGAAGAGGGTTTTAGGACCGGTGTCGGGATCGCGGTGGAGGTGCTCGACGACGGACCAGGCGATGCTGAGGCCGTCGTAGGTGCTGGTGCCGCGACCGATCTCATCGAGGATGATGAGACTTTTGTCGGTAGCGTTGTTGAGGATGTTGGCGGTCTCGGTCATTTCGACCATGAAGGTCGAGTTGCCGCGGGCGAGATCGTCGCTGGCGCCGACGCGGGAGAAGATGCGATCGACGAGACCGATCTTGGCTTCGGCTGCGGGGACCCAGGAACCGATTTGGGCCATGAGGGTGATAAGGGCGACTTGACGGATGAAAGTACTCTTACCGGCCATGTTGGGCCCGGTGATGAGGTGTATTTGACTTTCGGATGCGCTGAGAGAGGTGTCGTTGGGGACGAAGGCATGGCTGCCGCCGAGGCCGAGGGTCTCGTTTTTGAGCATTTGCTCGACGACAGGGTGGCGGCCTTGCGTGATTTCGAGAGTGTCGGTTTCGTCGAGGATAGGTTTGGAGTAGTCCCAGAGACGGGCGATTTCGGCCCAGCCCACGAAGACGTCTAGCTCGGCGATGGCATCGGCGGTTTCGCGAAGGGGCTCGGCTTCTTCGAGGATAGCTTGGACGAGGCCGCCGAAGAGCTCTTCTTCGCGACGCTTGGCGTTTTCCTCGGCGTGGAAAATTTCCTTTTCCTTTTGCTTGAGGTCGTCGGTGATATAGCGCTCGCAGTTCACCATGGTCTGCTTGCGTATGTAATTATCGGGTACGAGATCGAGGTTGGATTTGGTGACTTCGATGAAGTAGCCGAAAGCGCCGTTGAACTTGACTTTGAGATTCTTGATGCCGGTCTTCTCGCGCTCTTCGGCTTCGAGGTTGGCGAGCCAGAGTTTGTTGTCCGTCGTGAGGGACAACATCTTGTCGAGCTCGGGATCGTAGCCCTGGGCAATGTAGCCGCCGTCGAGGAGATTGTTGGGGAGTTCGTCTTTGAGGGCGCGACTGAGAAGTTCGGCGAGGTGAGGGAGCGGGTCGATGCGTTGGGAGATGCTGTCGAGAGCGCTGCCTTCAAAGGGGGAGAGCTGGTCGAGGATGTCTGGGAGTTGATTGAGCGTGTCTCGGACGCCGCCCAGTTCGCGCGGATTGCGGAGGCGGTTTTGCATGCGGCCGAGGATGCGCTTGATGTCGCGGACGCTCTTGAGCTTGTCTTGGATTTCGCCGCCTTCGAGAGGGGCTTTGACGAATTGCTCGACGCAGTTTTGGCGGCGGGTCAGCTCGCCGAGATCGCGCTCGGGGGCGATGAGCCATTGCTCGAGTTGGCGGGCGCCGGCGGCGGTCTTGGTACCGCTGATGGCGGCGATGAGGCTGCCTTCTCGGTTGCCTCTGGTGGATTTGAAGATCTCTAGGTTGCGGAGGGTGGAGGGATCGATGAGAAGAGACGCTTTGGTCTTGTATTCACGGATCGACGACACGTTTTCCGGTTTGGCGCAGAGGTTTTCTGCGGCGTAGGAAAGGAGGGCACCGGCGCAGCCGAGGGCGGAGTGGTTCTTTTCGAGTCCGAAACCTTCGAGGCTGATCACGCCGAGGGTTTCCATGACCGTTTGGCAGCCTTCGTCGTTGTCGAAATGAAAGGGGGCGAGTTCGGTGGTGGAGCGGGAGTTGGAGAAGTGTATCAGTTCTTCGTATACGGGATCGTCGTGGGTCTTTTCCTGCCAGCGTTCGCGTTCGTTCTCGATGACGAGAATCTCGGCGGGGTCGAGGGAGGTGAGAGCGGGGAGGAGATCTTCAGGATCGCGGGCGTGGGCGATGCGGAAGTCGCCGGTGGAGAGGTCGAGCCAGGCGGCGGAAAGGCCGTGCTTGTCGAACTCGAGAGAGGCGAGGTAGTGGTTACGGTGGGATTCGAGCTGGTTATCCTCGATGGTCGTACCCGGAGTGAGGATACGGGTGAGGGCGCGCTTGACGAGTTTTCCCGCTTGGGGCGTTTCGACTTGATCGCAGATGGCGACTTTTTTCCCCGCCTTGAGGGCTTTGCCGATGTACTGCTCGGCGGCGTGGAAGGGAATACCCGCCATTTTATAGTCCGAGCGCTTGGTGAGGGTGATGCCGAGGAGCTGGGCGCCGAGTTCGGCATCCTCGTGAAACATTTCGTAGAAATCGCCTAGACGGAAGAGGAGGAGCGTATTCGCGGGAAGGTTTTTCTTCAACTCGAAGTACTGCTGCATCATGGGGGTTAGTTTCTTCTCGCGGGCCATCTTTTCTCTTGCTGCTTATGAGGAAGGTAAGCCGAAAAGAACAGATTTGGGGTGGGGGAGCGGCAAGGATTTTTTTGGACTGAGCTGGGGAATTTTGAAGTCCGACGCTTAGAGGAAGGGGTAGCGTGGGATCTTGGAGCCCCGCGCGCTTGGGTGCGGGCCTGCCTGCTTCGAATACGAGCGCGCTGAGGATTAAGAGTGAGAGCGGAAGATTTTAGTTCAGCTCTATGGTGGCGTTGCCGGCGGTCGCAAGAGGGTGAGTGAAGGTCATGCGAGGGCCGGTCGCGTTTTCGAGGTCGATGTCGTAGTTGCCTTCGATCATTGCAGCGACGCGGTTGGCTTGGGCGAGGTCCAGGGTTTCTGGGGATTTGAGTTCGCCGATGCTAGTGGCGCTGAACCGGATGTCGTCGCCTTGACGAGAGACCTCTAGGTCGATGTAGCCAGAGGCCGTTTGAAAGACAGAGACTTCGATGAGGTCTTGGAGACTTTGAGCGAGTTGCTCTCGGCTGACCATCGTATCGAAATTGTCGTGTACCGAGACTTTCACTTCGACGTTTTGGGGAAGCTCAGGACAGCAGGAAAGCGTTTGGACGACAAGGCTTTGGAGATCTACTTGATCTGCATAATTTGTTGGATGAGTAGACTGCGTCGAAGGTCGCGCTTTATCCGTTTGGGAAATGCCAAGGGGAAGGACGGTCTCGGGCTCTTCTTCCTCTATGTGGAATTCGGGGTCGTTGAGATCAATGGTGGGAGACTCTGTTTCTCGAATTGCGGAGGGGTCTTTTGAGCGTTTGCCGAGTGTGATGGGAGTATCTAGAGCGCTGCTGTCGAAGGGGTCGAAATCCGCGCTTTCGCTTTCGTCGATCGATTCTTTGGAGGCTGAGGCTTCTTCGCGAGACGATAGCGAAATGGGTTTTTCGAGGATGGAAGGTTCGATGTGATCAGGCTCCTGCGGTTGCGGCTCCGCTTTTGAGAAATTGGTGTCAGGGGCGGGAATTGGGGGTGGAGGAGCAGGTATTTTGGGGTCCTCCGCAGGTTGTTGGAATGCGGTTGGTTCGGGAGTAATGGGTTGTCTTGAGGGTGGGCTTTCCGCGTCCTCCTCGATTGTACTTCCGACCGAGTCTTGAGAATTACGGAGGGATATGCGGGGTGATTTGGCGGGAGTGGTCTCGGCCTCTTCGGATTTCTGGGGATTGGACGGTGCTGGGGTCTTTTTCCGCGAAATTGTTTTCTTTGGAGATTCGGCCTCGGGGGACTCCGCTTCGGAGAGGCGGTCGAGCTCTTTGAGCTGGTTCTCGCTGTGCTCTAGGATTTCCTCTAGCTTGGTATGAATGCGGGCGAGGGACAGTTCTTCGAATTTGGATACCAGTCGGTCGGAAAGGCGATGGATGTTGCGAGCGGAGCTTTTTACTTCGTGCACGAAATGAGGGACCCAGATGGCTTTTAAGGCAGAGGCTTCCACGGCGCGTTCCATTTGCTCGTAGATCTCTTCGGTACGTTTCTCGACTTCGCGGCAGACTTTGGCTTTACGTTCTTCGTCGAGGTAGCGCTCGAGCTTGTCGTTTTTCGTATTCAGGTCTTCGATATCGGATTGAAGCTCTTTGATGATGGACGCGTTGGCTTCGCGTTCATCTTCGGTATGCTTGAGTTGGGAAAGGGTCTCTTCTTGCCGTTGTTCTGAGGCTTCGAGTTTAGCGTCGAGATGATCGCTTTGCTGTTCGAGTTCGCCGATGGTGAGGGATAGACGTTCAAGGGCGATTTGGAGGCGATCTTCCTCGGCGAGTTTGGATTTGCTTTGGAAGGAGAAGCCGAGGCGATCGTTTTCGGCTTTTTTGGCGAGAGATTCCAGTGGGTCAGAGATGCGAGTCAGCGAAAAGTAGAGGAAGGCGCCTTGAGTGACGAGGATGAGGCCGGCAAGTGGGAACCAGAGCGATGCTTGCTTGCGATGGATGGCATCGGCCGCTGCCTGGCGGGCGTCCTCGAAGACCCATAACTCCATGAAGGCGATTGAGCACAGGGTTAGGAAGAGGCTGAAGAAGGTTGAGCGGACGAGAATCGATTTTGTGGTGGTCACTTGCGAATGGGTTCGGTGTAGGGGGAGGATCGGCGCGGAGAAGGCTACTCTTTATCGTTTAGTCCGAGACTGAAGGATGGTGACTAGGGGAAGGGGCGGAGGAGTAGTGAGTAGTGACTAGGGAGGAGTGAAGTGGGAGGGTGGTTGTCGTTTCGCGGGCGAGTTTCGTCGTCTTCGGTTTCTGTGAGTTGTTGGGATCTTTTATTGGGGATCGAAGATGAGGACTCAGCTCATTCAAGGACAGGAAGTTTCGGCGCTGGGCGCTTGGAGGTAACCTTGATTGCCGCGCGCGCGGGATCCTCTACAGTACGAGTTCTTTTTCGGTTTCAAGTTCGGTAGGGGGCGGGTAGCGTCGAGGATGATTAAGCAACTTGCTCACGTATGTTTCAAGTCCGACGCTCCAGAAGCTCTTATCGAGTTCTATGGCGACAAGTTAGGATTACCGCAGAAATTCGCAATGAATCTGGATAATGGGACGCCTTTCGGTTGGTACTTCGAGTTGGGGGAGACGACTTTTATCGAAATATTCGATAAAGCGGGCGCGGCTCAGATGTGGGGCGGTTCTATGGACCCGCTAGAGAATGGAGAGGGGGCTCGGTATCAGCATTTCTGTATCCAAGTGAAGGATATCGAGGATATGAGAATCGATTTGCTTAGAAAGGGCGTTGAAGTAACGGAATGCGTTGTCGGTCTGGATCACTCGATTCAGTGCTGGATCAAGGATCCTGATGGAAACTCGATCGAGCTGATGGAGTATACGGATAAGAGTATGCAGTTTTAATGATGATTGGGCGAAAGATTTTTGCAGAGGGCATGGTTGGGCTCTGACTTAATTCCGAGCTCCGGGACTTGCCCGTATTTGGTTTACTTTTGGGAGAGGTTCTGGAGCCTGAGATTGCGAGTGTGGGAAGCTTCGCGATTAGAGTTGGCAATTCGCCATAAAATTCCGATTTAAGGTAGCGGTAGTTTTAGTTCCACTACGGCTCCTCGGGTGGATTTGCGATTGGCGATAGAGCAGGTGCCGCCGGCGGCCCAGATATTGGTGGCGACAAGGGCGAGGCCAAGGCCCATGCCTTTAATCTCCCCGGTTAAGAAGCGGTCGGCTTGCCAGTAGGGTTTCCAGGCGTTTTCGATGTCTTCGTCCGAGAGACTGAGGCCGTCGTTTTTGAAAGTGAAGAGCACCTGTTTTGCTTCGGGGTCTACTTCTACGGAGCAGTCTAGATTGGGAGCTCCGTCGGGGTGGAATTTGATGGCGTTTTCGACGATTTCTCGGACGCATGCTTCAAAGCTGTATTCAGATAAGCTGACACGGGTCTGGCCGCGGCCTTGGAGGTCGGTTATGAGACCGAAAGGAATACCGGATTCTTCGATGAGGCGTTTTAACTGTTCGGAAAGAGTGATGAGTCGACAGCGGTCGGTGGGGGTGTCGTTGGAGTTGGATTGGAGGAAGCGAATAATCGAGTCGATATCGTATTCGAGACGTTCAATGCCTTTGTTTTGCAAATCGGTGACGGTTTTGAGGATCTGCTCGGATTTGTCGTCTTGACTGAGGGTCATCATTTGCTGGGCGGCCTTTAAAGCGTTGAGCGGGGTAAGGAGCTTGTGGGAGATCATCCGCGAGAAGGTGTGCCGCTCTTGGAAGTTTTGCATGCTTTGGGTGATGTCGGCGAGGCGAGCGAGCGTATGTTCAGTTTGGATACCTTCGATGTCCATGAAAGATACGCGGAACCATCGGGCGGGTTGCTCTGGGGTCTGGGGTTGGAGGAGGATGAGGGGTTCGTCTGGGGCGCGTTGGGTGGGGTCGAGCCAAGTCTCTTGGAAATCGGCGGGCTTGAATTCGTAATGGTTCTGGGCCGCATAGAAGAAGTTGGCGCCTTGAGGTTCGTTGGCGAGAGGGAGGTGCAGTATTTCTCGCGCTTTGGGGTTCGAGAAAGCGATGTTGGCGATGGGGTCTAGCACTAGGTATCCAAAGCTCGAATTCTCGACGACCCACTCGAATTTCTGTCTTTCGCCGCAGAGTTTTCGGTAGCGGTTGAGACGGGTGACGCCGCGGACGCGGGAGCGGAGTTCGAGTTTGTTGATTGGCTTGGTGAGAAAGTCGTCGGCTCCGGCATCGATTCCTTTGATCATGGATTCTTCATCGTCGAGCGCCGTAATCATGATGATGGGCACTTCCGAGAGTTCTGCGTTTTCGCGTACGGTTTCGCAGACTTCGTAGCCGCTCATGCCGGGCATCATGACATCTAGGAGTATGAGGTCAGGGTGAATATGGTTGGCGATTTGCAGCGCTTCTTCTCCGCGTTCGGCCAAGATAAGCTGATAGCCTTCGCTCGCGAGAAGGCCTTCGATCGATCGACGGGCGCCGATATTGTCGTCTACGATTAGAATCGTGGCTGTGTTAGAGTCGGACAAAGGGAGTGTGGGAATTTGGAAAGTGGAATTTGGAGCGAGGAATGGCGACTATGAATTCGAGGGCAGGGTCAAGGGGACTTGAGTCCGGTCATGCCTTGGGTTCGCGCTTTGCGGATGAGGATGGAAACTAAGGTTGGCGTTTTCTAGGGATTGAGGATTCTTAGGTTGTTGGGAGTAAGAGGCTTGGGGGTGAATATATGGAGCCCGAGCTGTTCGCAATAGCTCAAATCGGGCTGGGTGTTTAAGCTGGAGGTAGCGAGCCATGCGGTCTTCTCCCAGTTAGGGTGATTGCGGGCGGCTGCGATCCAGTCGGAGCCTTGATTGCGGAGGGTTTGGATATCGATTAGTACAAGGTGCGGGCTTAGGTGTTCGTAGTGAGCGGATACTTCATTCGGGTAAGTAACGACGGGGTGGGCGTAGCCGTTTTTCTTTAGAATGCGACATGCGTGCTGGGCGCTGGCCTCGTTTTCGTCTATGACAAGGGCTACTTGTCGATGGGGCGCGGCGTCGTAGACATCGGAGAGCTTTAGTTGATTGTCGATATCTTGGGTTGTGCGGCGCGTGGGTATCGAAAATGAGAATACGGAGCCTTTGTGGGGTTGGCTTTCGACGTATACTGAACCGCCGTGGAGTTCGACGAGCTTGTGGACTATAGCGAGCCCGAGACCGGTGCCTTCGTGCGAACGGGAGAGGGAGTCGTCGATCTGGACAAAGGGTTTGAAGAGTTTTCGCAGGTCTGCGTTGCGGATGCCGATACCGCGGTCTTTGACGGAGAAGGTGATGCGTTCGCCGTCTTCGGCGACTTTGATGCTTAGCGTGATCGTAGTGTCTTCTGCGGCGAATTTGGCGGCGTTGCCAAGCAGGTTGAGAAGAATCTGCCGGAGTCGTCGCGGGTCTGCTTCGATTTCGGGGAGTCGGGATGGGCACTTTAGTTGATATTCGAGCGGCTTTTGGTCTTTCGCTTGCTTGACCATCTTGAGTGTGGTGTCGCCTAGTTCTTTGGGCGATATGGGCGAGTACTGGAGCTTGAGCTTGCCGAGTTCGATTTTTGAAAGGTCGAGGATGTCGGTAATGAGGCTTTGGAGGTGGCGGCTGGAGTCGTCGATGATTTGGAGGAACTCGCCTTGCTTGTGGGTAAGGTCACCGAAGGTCTTTTCGAGGAGAACCGAAGTGAGGCCTAGAATCGAGTTCAGAGGGGTCCGCAGCTCGTGGCTGATGTTCGACATGAAGAATGATTTGGCTCTGTTGGAGTCTTGGGCGGCGATGGCGAGCTTTTTGGCTTTTTCGATGCCTTGCCGGATTTCGAGGTTGGATTGCTCGAGTTTCGATTTGGAGAGCTCGAGTTCGCGGAATGCAGCAACGAGGCGGTTTTCGGAGTCGATGCGTTCGGAGACGTCTTGTAAGACGCCGACGAGTCCGACCCTTTTTCCTTTTGCATCGAAAATCGGGGTACGGGCGATATCGGCGACGAAACTCTGGATAGAGTTTCCTTTGCTATTGCTAGGCGGGGCAATTGTCCGGCTGTGTACATCCTGTTTGCGTTGATCTCCGAGGACTTTGGCGAGGTGGGGATCTGCAAAGATCTCATCGATGCGTTTGCCGACGACGGTATCTTTAGAGTTACCGAAGAGTCGTTCCATCTCGGCATTCCAGACCGAGATTCGGCAGTTTTTTTCCGCTTCGGTGACGTAAATGCCGAGGGGGAGTTTTTCAACGACATGGTCGAGAAAGGCTCGTTGTTGCGAGGCATGCTGCTCGGCGGCAAGCCGCTCCCTCATTTCGTTGCGGAGCTTTTCATTGCTTTCGGCGAGCTGCTGGGTACGTTCTTCAACGCGTTCCTCCAGGCGCTTGTTGAGTTCGGTGACTTCGCGTTCGATGCGTTTGCGCCGTGAGATGTTGCGGATGTAGACGGCGAGAACGGTTTCGTTCGCGGCATCGATGAACTTGCAGTCTACCTCGACGTCGATGTTCTTGCCGTCTTTGCTGCGGTAGACTTTTTCCCAGGGACCAGAGAGCGGAAATTGGGCTTTTTTGT
>JBCCZW010000055.1:0-11933 GCA_039186805.1 Verrucomicrobiota bacterium | reverse complement strand
CTCACCTTCAGCGCGAGTTTCGATCTTAAGTTCTCCGATACTACCGATCTCTACTTCCGCCCATGGTATCAGAGATTTGACGACACGCGCGACTCATACGCATTTCGCCTAGATCGCCTAGAACGGGCATTCGAAGGTCAGTACTTCTTTCTGGACGACGATGGCAATGCATTAGGCGTCTGGGAGGACACCGACGAAGACGGCGTATTCGGAAGCGAAGACGACACCTTCGTCAACGCCGTCGATGGAAACGGCAACCTCATCGTGACTCCCCATTTCGAAGCCAGCCGCGACGGACGTATCGACAGAATCGTTACAGGACGGGAAATTGATGGCGACACTTACACCTTGGATTTCGGGGGAGAAACGCGCATGGAAAACGGCCTCCTCGAATACCGCGTCCTCTACTCCGTAGACGATTCCCAAAACTACGAAAGACAATGGCGTTTCCAGGAGCGTTTCGATGATGGAAGAGCCGGAGACCACCTCCGGGTTCGTATCACCGACGGCAATACGCCGCTCCCCGTATTTTCAGTCTTCGAGGTCACCGAACGCAGAGGTCACGTACCCTCGAACAACAAGGAAAACGTATTCAGCGACGCCAATCGCACCTTTACAGACACGTCGCCAAGATTCCTCTTCGAGGATATTCACGAAGACGTGCTGCTCGCTTCGGTAGACTACACGCACAACATCTCTTCTACATTCCAGGTAAAGACAGGAATTAGGTCTCGCATGGCGAGCCGGGAAAACATCACCACTCAACTCTTCATCCAACCTGAAGAAGGGGGACGTCGCGTGCATCCCGCGGGCATGTTCGCAGAAGCCAGCAACGCGGGGAACTTCACTCTGTGGGACGACCTTTATTCGGATATCGCCGGCCCCTACATCCTAGCCGATCCGCTCTACAATTTCTTCTTCGAAGACCTCGCGGCTGATCCATCGGGTTGGGTGTTCGATCGGTCCGACCTTCGCGACGCCGCCGACACGGCCGATCTCAACGAAGACATCCACGCCTTCTACGTGCAAGGAACCAAGACTTGGGAGGATCTTACGATGGTGGCCGGCATTCGCTACGAAAGAACGGAGCTCGATACCACATGGCGACCATCCAACTTCGTCGTAGACGGGAGCAATATACCCGGCCTCTCGACCGAAGAGGCAGCCAATCTCAATCAGCTTATCCAAACCGGCATTTCCGACTTGGGCTTTACCGGAAGCGGCAGCTTCAACTTCGGAGACATCGTGAGCGACATCAGCAGCAGCAATAGCTACGACAACTTTCTACCCAGCGTAGCCCTCACCTACAGAATGGGCGAAACCGGTCACGTATTCCGCTTTGCCTACACCAACACGCTCACCCGGCCCGACTACCGAGAACTCGTGCCCTTCGACATGGGCGAAGCCAACCGCCAGCTGCAAGCGGCAGGCGTTATCAACCTCACCGATCGCGACGAAGAATTCGACCTTGGCAACCCAAACCTCGTAGAGCAAACCTCGGAAAACTTCGATCTCGCCTGGGAGTACTACTTTGGACCGCGGGGCGGCAACTCGATTTCCGTCACCGCATTCAAAAAAGACTTAGAAGACTTCCTTCAAGAAGACACCTATTCCCGAGAAATCGAAGTCCTCATAGACCCGGAAGATCCTAGCCTTGGTACCGAAATGCAAGATGCCGACACCAACTTCTGGACCAATGCATCCGAACGAAATATAGAAGGGGTTGAAGTGAGCGGATACTTCAATTTCTCGGAGTTGTTCCCGAACGTCGGACTTGTCAACGGATTCAGCTTCGTCCCCAACTACGCCTATATCACTGGCGATCAAACCAATCCGATCTTCGATACGGACGAATTGGAACAAGGTAACTTCGTCGTTATAGGAACGGAGTTCACCGACAGTCTGACCAATCAAGCCAAAGAGATCTACAATCTGCAGCTGTTCTACGAAAGAAAGCGCTTCAACGTTCGCTTGTCCTACAACTACATCTCGCAACTGCAGCGCACTCCTTCGACAGCGGGCATCTCAGATATCACATTCGATCGCTCTCAGGAAAACGTAGACCTTTCGATTCAGTATCGACTATCCAACGACAAAGATATCCGCCTCTTCCTCGAAGCCGACAACCTAACAGACAATCCTATCGACGAGCGCTTCATCGGCAATACGCCTGGGCTCTTCACCACCTCTTATCAAACAACCGGACGCCGCTTCGTCGCCGGAATCAGAGGTTCATTTTAAAAGTGGACGAAGGTTTTCGGTATAAAAACTGATTTATGACCATGGACGCGTTCCGCTCAACTTAGCGGACGCGTCTTCGGTTTTCTAGTCTCGCCCACGAAAGCGAAAGCGTCTCTCTTAGCTAGCCTTCCGTATCCGATTTTCAATTCGCGTCATGCCCTATCTATCAACAAACCTCCAAACAAACTCTAAACCCGTCAGGTCCCTTATTTCCGCAGCGATTTTTTTCGTCCTGGCGTCTAGCGAATCCAGCGCCGCCCAATCGCCTAATTTCATCTTAATTCTCACGGACGATCACGGCTGGACCAGTACCTCCACCCCAATGGATGCCAAAGAACCGCTGTCGCAAAGCGATTATCACGAAACCCCCAATCTCGATCGCCTGGCTCGCAGCGGCATGAGATTCTCTCAGGGCTACTCACCGGGAGCGATCTGCACCCCCACGCGACGGAGCGTCCTCTTTGGCCAGACGCCCATCCGCATGGGAGAAGATGACGGCTTCGACCAACGCTACGATCCCTATGAAAAAGGCTACCTCACCATTCCCAACTTGCTGAAATCAATCGATCCCAACTACCGGGCCGCTCACCTAGGGAAATGGCATATCAAAAGCGGCGAGTTCTATCCGGAAGAATTCGGCTTCGACGAAAGCGATGGTTCCACCTCGAACGAAGATGGCAGTATCTGGGAACACAAAGAAGATAAATGGAAAAAGACCTTCTTGGTAGACTCTCCCAAAAGAGTAGACCACATCTCGGAACGAGGCGCTAATTTCATTCGCCGCAACGCCGCCGCCGGTCATCCTTTCTACCTTCAGCTTTCCTACTACGCAACCCACGTCGATATACAGACCAAGCCGGAAACCTACGCGAAATTTTCCAAGAAAAAACGAGGAGTCGCCCACGATCACCCTGGTTATGCAGGCATGCTCCATGATTTGGATACAGGCATCGGCAGAGTTCTCGACCAAGTGGAACAAGCGGGGATCAGCGACCGCACCTATATTATCATGATGGCCGACAACGGAGGGGTCGAATTCATTCCCCCTTCGGGAAACAAGCTCGCGCATCCAGACGCTCACAATCGCAAGCAGCGTAATTACCCGCTTCGCGGCGGCAAATGGGTCCTCTACGAAGGAGGCATACGCGTCCCATTCCTGATCGCCGGTCCCGGCATCGTAGCCAACAGCCAAAGCGACGTCCCCGTAGCCGGCTACGACCTGCTCCCCACCTTGGGCGACTTAGCTGGCCACCAAGGGTCGCTCCCAGACTATCTCGATGGAGGCAGCCTTAAGCCGCTTCTGCTCAATCATGGAAAAGGCGAGGTAACCCGAGCAGACGAAGGACTCTACTTCCATCGCTATGCGACTTCGTATCCACATACCGCAATACGACTTGGCGACTTCAAGCTCATCAAATTCTGGTCGGATTACTACGATACCAAAAAGCGTGTCGAACTCTACAACCTTTCAAAAGACCTCGGCGAAACGAACGATCTTGCTTCCAAAATGCCTCAGCTAAGCCAAGAATTAGAGAACAGGCTTCTCGAATACCTCGAAAAAGTCGGCGCAGATTTTTCCAAATAAGTTCAACCATGGATACAAAGTCCAAGTTCCCGCTAACCGCTTTCCTATCGCTCTTGGCAGCAGTCCTCTCGCCGTTGGTCGCCGCGCCAAACGTCATCGTTATCTACACGGACGACCAAGGAACGCTCGATCTCAATTCCTACGGTTCGGACGATCTGGTCACCCCGCACATGGACTCGATCGTCGCCAGCGGAGTCAAATTCACCCAGTTCTACGCCGCTCCGGTCTGCACCCCTTCTCGGGTCAGCCTCTTGACCGGTAAATCACCTCAACGAGCGGGCGTCACGGGAAACGTCGCCGCCGTCCCCAACCAAACTGCAGGGCTTTCGCCGGACGAATACACGATGGTCGATCTGTTCAAGGACGCGGGTTACCGAACTGCCCACATCGGCAAGTGGCACCTCGGTTTCTCCGAAGACAAACAACCCTTGGCGCACGGATTCGACTACAGCTTCGGACACCTGGTGGGTTGCATCGACAACTTCTCCCACTTCTACTATTGGCGGGGACCCAATCGGCACGATCTCTATCGAAACGGAAAAGAGGTCTTTCACGACGGCGAGTTCTTTCCCGAGCTGATGGTGAAGGAAGCCAATGCCTTTATCGCCCAAAACCAAACGCGACCCTTCTTCCTCTACTTCGCCCTCAACCTTCCCCACTACCCTTACCAAGGCTATCCCAAGTGGCTAAAGTACTACGATGAAAAAGGAGTCCCTTACCCTCGCAATCTTTACGCCGCTTTTCTTTCTACCCAAGACGACATCATCGGCCGCTTGCTTGAAAATCTGGATACGCTCGGGCTTCGGGAAAACACGATCATCATTTTCCAATCCGACAACGGACACTCGACCGAGGAACGCGCCCACTTCGGAGGCGGCAATGCCGGGATCTACCGCGGAGCCAAAGCCTGCTTGTTCGAAGGCGGCATCCGCGTCCCCGCCGCCATCAGCTGGCCAGGGGAAATACCAAGCGGAGCGGTTCGCGACCAGCTTTGCGTCAACACGGACTGGCTCCCCACCCTCGCTGAACTTTGCGGTCTCGAAATGCCAGACCAAGAGATCGAAGGCAAAAGCCTGCTTTCCCTCATCAACGATCCCCAGGCTGAAAGCCCGCACCAAGACGGCTACTTCTGGAAGTTCCGCGATCAGTGGGCTGCCAGAAAAGGGAAGTGGAAACTCCTAGGAAATCCGGTCGATAAAAGCGAACGCGCTCCATTGACTGAAGGCGATCGCCTATTCCTGGTCGATCTCGAAGCCGACCCTGGCGAAATGAACAACCTCGCATCGCAATTCCCAGAAACAGTGGAGGCTCTGCAAAAAGCCTACTTGTCATGGGAAAACAGCTACTAGCCCCTTCAGCTCCCGCCCCAAGCCAATGACTCTACCCATACGCCCTCGTTTCATGACCCTGGGTCTATTGACCATTTTAGCGATTTCCGCAATTCAAGCTGAGGCCAAAGACGCTCGTCCCAATATTCTCTTCGCCATCGCAGATGACCAATCCTATCCCTACGCCTCGGCTTACGGTACCCAAGGAGTGAATACTCCCGCATTCGACCGGCTCGCCCAGGAGGGAGTGCTCTTTCACAACGCTTTCGCTCCCGCGCCCCAATGCAGCCCCTGCCGCGCAGCGGTCCTGACCGGCAGAAACATCTGGCAATTGGAGGAAGCCGGAACTCACGGAAGCTACTTCCCAAAAAAATTCCCCGTCTTTACCCGAACGCTTGAAGAGGCTGGCTACCACGTCGGATTCACCGGCAAAGCCTGGGGTCCCGGAAACTACAAAGACGCTGGATGGAAACGAAACCCAGTCGGCGACGAATACAACGACATCAAGATCGACCAGCCCCCGGCATCAGGTATAGCGACCATCGACTACGCCGCGAACTTCGAAGCTTTTCTGGAAAAGAGAGCCTCCGACCAACCCTTCTTCTTCTGGTACGGCTGCAAAGAGCCTCACCGCGTTTACGAATTGGGATCAGGTCGCAAAGCGGGTAAACAACTGACAGAGGCTGAGCTTCCCGCATTCCTGCCCGATGAAGAAATCATTCGAGACGACGTCCTGGACTACGCTCTGGAAATCGAATGGTTCGACTCTCACCTCGAGCGAATATTGAACTTGCTCGAAGAAAGAGGAGAAGTGGACAACACCATCGTCGTCGTCACCGCCGACAACGGCATGCCCTTCCCTTACGCCAAAGCGAACCTCCAGGAATTCGGGACGCGCGTACCCTTCGTCATTGCCGGAAAGTCCTACTTTGCCGGTAACCGAGAAACGAATACGCCCCTAAGTCTTATAGACCTCGCCCCAACTTTCCTAGAACTCGCGGGGGTCCCTCTCTTTGAAGGCATCACCGGCAAGAGCTTGGTACCCTTCCTTCGAGAAAACGCGCCTCACCGCACGCGCGTCCTTACCGGCCGCGAACGCCACTCCCATTCGCGTCCAGACAATCTCGGCTACCCGGCAAGGGCAATTCGCACGGAAGACTTTCTCTACGTCTGGAACCTCAAACCCGATCGGTGGCCCGCCGGAAACCCGATCCCCGAAGGAATGGACGAAGCGCATGCCTCCGGATCCTTTTCCAAAGACTTCAAATCCATGGGTCTCGGCTACCCCGACATCGACCCCTCGCCGAGCAAAGAATACCTTCTCGAAAACGAAGCAAGCCATCCCGATCTCCACCACCTCGCATTCGATCGTCGTCCTTCCGAACAATTATACGACATTCGCAACGACCCTTGGTGCCTCAACAACCTCGCCCGAAATCCGCAATATGAATCGATTAGAGAAAGGCTAAAGAGCGAATTGAAAAATCAACTACAAGCTCAAGGCGACCCTCGTATGGGCGAGAATGGAGACATCTTCGATACCTACCCGCGCTTCGGAGGCATGCGCTACTACCCCGGCTTCAAGAAACGCGGAGAATACAATCCAGAAGCCAGGTAGCGGCATCATCCTGCCTCAGAATAGCAAGGTATCCAGAGACCAAATTTTGAGGGATGACAATGTAGCCTTGGCCGTGAGGCAGAGGACTCTTCAGAGCCCATCAGGATTTCTTATCTTAGTGAGCTCAGCGGGGTCCCATGCGTCCTCCATTCAGTTGGATTCCAAAACAATCTCCAACAGCGCCATCGAGTGGCGCTTCATCGGAATCGTAATGCGAGCGGACCTCTTCGAAACCGAAACCTCCCCCTTCTCAACCACCTCGATTCGCCCCCACTCAGCGGCTTGATCCGGCCCGACCGACTTTGCTTCCGGGCGCCCTGCGGAAAGCCATCTCGCGTAACTGTTGTTTCTCTTCTCATCGAGAACCTTAGCGGTCCAAGCAAGCGTATCGACTTTTCTCAGTCCCTCGATCACGACCTCGACCGAGTCTATTCGATCGAGAGCGTCGTCGGACTCCTCATAGTTATACAACAAAATCGCAATGCGATCTCCTTCTCTCGTAGGTAAAATCCCGATGCGCCCTCCTGAAGGCGGACCTTTCACTGAGAGGCGGTCGTCTCGAAGTCGCCCCAGCATCTCAAATCCACTCAAAATCGGCTTCTTGACGCCGCCTCCAGTCAACAACTCCCGATTCCCCCAGAACATCCGCTCGCGCTCCGCTTCCCAAGAAAATCCCCAGTACAAAAGAAGATCGGTCTTTATCACGCCTTCGTCCGCCAGCGCATAAAGCTGATCCACCAGCTTTACCAAAAAGAGAGGCGAAACATGATTGTTGCGATACTCCAGCTCGGGAAAACGATCCACCCCTCGGCGGAATCGCGAAGCCAAGCCCCACTCGTTCAAGTGAAACTCCGCCTCCTCCCCTTTCGGGTACTCGCCAAGGATGCGCTCGATCCAACGCAAATGCCGATTGAAATAACTTACCCTGGGATAAATAGAGGCCTCCGATTGTACCCACGTTCCGGATATTCCATATAGATGGTAGCTCACGAAATCCAAAGGACTGCCTTTTTCCCCAGTCACGAAATTGGTTCCGTGCTGGACGTGACGTAGAAACTTATCGAGGAATACCGGCGTATAAGCGCCAGGCCCGCCCACCTTGTATTCAGAATCAAAAGACTTCACGACTGCGGCAAAAAGGTCGTACATCCGAAGAAACACGTCCACATGTTCCGCAGGCCACTGGTCCGGTTCATTCCAAACCTCGAAATACCAGGTCTTTAGCTCCGCCTTTCCAAACTCCTTCTCCAGGTTCAGCATAAAGGCTCGTTGGAGCGCTTCCCACTGACCCCAATCGCGCGGCACCGCCTCCCGCTCGTGGTCGCCCCCTCGGTCGTCCTCACGCGCAGGTCCGAAGTCTCGGGCGTACCCTTCGGGAAAAAAGCCGAACTCTATAATCGGCTTCATTCCACGCTTAACATATTCATGAAAGGTGTTGTTTACCCTAGAGAAGTCATAGACCACGCTTCCATCGCGGCGAATTTCGGCGACATCGCCCCCTACGGTAATTCCTGGAAGATCGCGATCGCGGCGCGTCTTATCGAAAGTGAAATGAGTCCGAAAGTAGCGGAGAGATTGATGCTTTTCCGCTTCATCTAACAAAAGCTGACCCATCGGCTGATGAACCAAATGAAACAGATAGTCATGGCCCGCCGCTTGCCAAAACCGCGTATTCGGACCAATCACTTCATCCGCTTTCACCGTAAAAGTCGTCTCGGCCAGCACCGCAGCGCCCCCGGAATAGAATAAGCAGCCTGAAAGAATGAACGCTCGAAGGGTACTTGTAGTTTTCATATCAATACATCAATAGGTACCCATCGGAGGTGCAGGATCTTTGACCGATTCCTGCCAAACATGGATTTTCTTCGTAAGCTCCTCGACGACCCCGCGATAGGCGGGATCGTCGAATAGATTTGTAAACTCGTAGGGATCCTCTCTGAGGTTAAAAAGCTGAGAGCGATCATAGTCCGCCAAACTGAGCTTCCACCCCCCAGAAACGATAGCCCGGTTGCTCGCGTATCCGGGTTGGCGGATGCCTTCGTCTCCGCTATACAGCCGCGCTCTGATATCTGGTCGATCGCGGGTATTGGGATGCCAAACCATGAACACATCCCGATCACTCTCTTCCCCGGAAGAAATGTTGGGTAAGAGCGACTGACCGCCAAGATCCTCCTGGACATCCAGCCCCAGGGCATCAAGAAGCGTCGGCATCAGATCGATGAGGCTGACGGGCTCTTCAAACACCGACCGAGGAGTATCCATCCATGGGATACGTATAAGCAAAGGAACGCGAACCGCCTCCTCGTACATCACATTCTTCGCTACCATCTGATGAGCGCCCATCATGTCTCCATGCTCCGAAGTATACACTACAATCGTATTTTCACTCAGACCCAGTTCATCCAGCTTTCTCAATATCCCGCCCACGCTACGATCTACCTGGGCGCACAAGCCCCAATAGCGTTGAATCAACGCTCTGCTGGCCCTCTCGTGCAGGAGGTATTTCTTCCGCGAATCGCGTTGTTTCTCCCGGGCGTAAACGGGTTCATTGTCTTCCACAGGATCATAGTAATTCGGCGGCAACTCGATATCCTCTATATCATGCAGATCATTGAGTGGCCCCGAAAACGGCATGTGCGGCTCGAGGTAATTCACATAGAGAACGAAAGGCTCGTTTTTATGCCGCTCGAGAAAATTCACTGCCTTTTCTTCCAAGAAGGAAGGCTTGCAATGCTCGATGGGCAGCGAAACGGCAAATTCCCTCGAGAAGACATTCTTGTTTTTGTTATTAGGCTCATAGCCCTTCTCCACCAGCCAATGCCAGTAATCGCTCTTTCTACTGCTATCGCGACCTTCGCTGTTGAATCGAGTGTATCCATCTTCCATCGACACCCATTCGTCAAATCCTCGCTGCCGGAAGTTTTCATCTCCCAGGTGCCACTTCCCCATATAGGCAGTCACGTAATCCGTCCCTTCCAAACGCTCCGCAAGAGTCTTGGTTTCCTTGCTCAAATGGATGTGATTGTAGACGACCTCCGTCTCGTGAGGCCAGTAGCCAGTCATGATCGACGAGCGACTTGGGGCGCAAACGGGTTGAGTCACATAGGCCCGGACGAAGGTAACGGCGTCTTCGCTAAAACGGTTTATGTGCGGCACCTTAATCTTATCGTTCCCGTAGACCCGCATCGTGTTGTAGGCCTGCTCATCCGTCCAAAGGAACAAGACGTTCGGCTGCTGAGGCCGATCGGAAGCTGCCTCCAGTCCCCCAAGCGACGATACGATCACTAAGAACAATCTGCTCAGCGTCCCCTTCATTTGAATACAGGCATCTCAGCATGTTTGCCCACCTCCAAGTTGGCCTCCTCAGCTGAGGTCACCTTCTTGTCGCCAATCCTCAGATTTTCGATACGCACCCCGGACACGCCAAACCCCTTCGCAAATCCATTAACGAGAGACGCCTCCGGCCACGGTATCTCTGCCGCGCAGTCTTTAATGAGAACATCCGAGATGCGGCTCAATCCGTAGCGCTTCTTCACCTCAAAGTGTATCAAACGCTGATAGTAGTCAGGATAAGGCGCCTCAAAGCGATTGCCGATGTAACGGATATTGTGCATATGGGTTCCGTCCCGAGCGTAAAGAGCCATGCCTCGGTCGCATTCGACCACGTCATTGTTCTCGAAGGTCACGTCGCGCATTTCAGCCCCTCGACTTTCCGTCCCTACCTTGAGAGCGCTCTTTTTGGTAAGCATGACATTGTTGCGAATCAAAACGTTATGAACGTCCTGGAATTTACCTCCCCACTTGCGACTTTTGACCGCTACATTGTCATCGCCGCAATAGAGAAACGAATCCTCGATCCGCACATCTCTCGAGGAATCCGGGTTGATGCCATCCGTATTGGAAACGCTCCGATCGTTCAACACCTTCACCCATTGAAACAAGACCTCCTCCGAGCGCACAATGTGAGAATTCCAAGCCCGCGGATTGCGCAAGATCAGCCCTCTGACGCTAACCTTGCGGGAGTCTTTTATGTAAACAAGTCGCCCGCTCTCCTCAGTCAGATGGCGAAGATAAGCCCCCGATCCATCAATCGTACCCAATCCTTCAATACGAACGTTCTCCACGCCGTCCGCTTGAATAAAAGCATTCATCAGCGGATCGAATTGACTGGGATCGCCGACTGCCTGCAGCAGCGCTCCTGGATCGAGCCAAAGACTCACTCCGCTTTTTAGATGAATAGTACCGCTCAGATAGTGACCTGCGGGCAGCAAAACCGATTCGCCAGGCTTTGCCTTTTCGATGGCGGAATGGATCGCTTCCGTCGATAGCCTTTCGCCCTCCGGATCGGCTCCGAGATCAAGGACATCAATATATTTCTCGGGACGGACAAGAGCCCCCGAGTTTTGCGCCTCGTCGCCAAACAGAAACAAGCGTTCCTTCTCATTCAAAGTCACCACCAGGTAGCCGGCCTTCATAGAAAAGGATCCAGACTTCCCGTCCCCGGACATACGAACTTCGATACCCTTCGCTTTTGGACTGACTCGCAGCGATTTTAAGGAAACCCTCGGGATGACCTCAATCCTCGCCTCTTGCCCGGGCGAAAGAGGAAAGTGAGCATAATGAACATCCTTGAACTTTTGGACGAATACCGGCTTTCCCTCTATCTCCAGCTCGAAACGATTGCTGCCAAACGCCTTGGGCGTTTCCGGAAAAGCCTCAATCGCATCCGCCAAGCAGAGCCCGAAGAGTCCCCAGACAGACAATACCAGTACTAGCTTCTTGAACACATTCTTCATTTAACCAAGCTGCGTATTTCGCGTCTCAAGCTCATTCACGTTTTTGATCACATTGGGTCGCTCCGCAGAGTTGACCTGGATATTGGTCAAAGAAACTTCGTTCATCGGAATTTCCGGGGTGCCTTTGAGTTGAATCGCCGTTCGCGCCTTGTCGGCAAAGACGTTGGTCAAGTGAATGTTCCTAATCTCCGGATAGAAGGTTCCCACCTCCTTACCGTAATCGGTCTTCAAATCGATCAATTCGCCCGATGCCGCTTCGACCCAGGCATTGCGGAAAAACACGTTCCTCACGAAACCGCCCCGAGCGCTATTCGTCTTGATGCGGAATACCCGCTGGATGTCGCTGCAAACCAAATTTTCGATAT
>JBCCZW010000054.1:0-12381 GCA_039186805.1 Verrucomicrobiota bacterium | reverse complement strand
GCGACATTCACGCTGAGAACGGAGGCGAAGACTATGGTCAGCGGCACGAAGAGCCCTGGGAGACGTACGCTCCATCTGCGGCGGCTTCTTCTGTTCGGAATTGTGGGAGTCGTCATTTTTTCGGGAATTCGACGCGGAGGCTGCCGTCTCTCTGAATAGGATAAGGCAGTTTAGTAGTTAGCGGGAAATTTACACCTCATCACGTTTACTTTTCTACCCCAAGACGGATAAAAAGCGCTCCGAGAAGGATTTTGTTTAGAGTTCGACTGATGAAGCATTGCGATCGCGAAGAAAGTGTCGGATCAGTGTTGTGTTTAGATATGAATCGATTTTAGAAGAGAAGATTCGGTCTTTGTTCGCGTTACCTGATCGATGATCGCGTTTACATTCGCCAAGGGTGGAATTACTGGACAGTCTCTAAGACTCAGGTAGGTCTTACAGGAATACGATTTTAGAGTGCCGTGGTCGCTTGCGAATAAAGGGCGATGCCGCGCCTTTTTGCTAGAACCTATCCCAAAACCTCGAGAATGGCCGCTGAGAGTTATTGCAGGTCTGAGCAAGGCGCGCTCAAAAAGCGTTCCGAGCGTTCGTATTCATGAAACAAATACATACTGTGGGTATTGGCGGAGTGTCGGTCTGCGGCTTCGGTAGTTTTTGCCGCAGAACGCAGCCAGAGCGCATCTTACGCGCAACGGCCATTCTCGAGGTTTTGGGATCGGTTCTAGTCTCTTTGCGTGCGGGGTTTGTATTGATTTTATAAATACATATTTAGGAGGAAAATGCTGCTGCAGGCTTGCGCGCGATAGCCCCGCGCTTTAGTTATTGCGACGGGGCTGTTCTTCCGGTTTCCGACTGAGGTTTCGGCCTCGTCTTCAATATTCGGCATTGAAGCTGATTCCTATGACCCTGGAGTCGCCGGCGGAGCCGAAGCCGTCTACGCGGCGGCGGGACAGGTATTGCTTGTCGAATAGATTGCGGCCATAGAGATAGACTGACCAAAAGCTCTCTGACTGGTAGCCGATGCGGGCGTTGTAGAGCACATAGGGGCTGTTGAGTTCTCCTGGGTCGTTCGCGAAGGTGTAGTAGCTTTCGCCGTTGTAGCTGCCGTCGAGCGAGAGTTCAAAGCCTTTCCCAAAGGAGTAGGTACCTCCGAGCGATCCAGTCCATTCGGCGGCTTGTTGGAAGCGGTTGCCGGAAAAATCCTCGAGACCCCCAGAACTGTCGAGGCCGATGAATTCTCCGAATTCCGTGTTGGCATAGCCTACGTTGCCGAAAAGGTTGAGGGACTCGTCTACATCCCACTCTGCGCTGATCTCAAAACCCTGGAGGGTTGCGGAACTTGCGTTTTGGGTTCTTGTGAAAAGCGGATTCGGGTTTTCGGCATCGATGGGAATGCGTAGCTGCATATCGGTATACTTGGTGTAGAAGATGTTGGCGCTGAGGTTTATTGCGCCTTCCAGCAATATCGAACGGGAAGACAGCTCGAAGTTGTCGGTGAACTCCGGATCCCATTCGTTTTCCTCGTTGTCGAAGTCTATTTCGCTGCCTCCGGCTCGGTAGCCCTGCTGATAGGTAAACCCGACGCTGGCTTTGTCGGATATTTCGTATACGAAGCCGAGCTTCGGAATAAGAGCATCGTAGTCCGATATCAAATCCACAGGCGTTCCTGGGCTGTTGGCTCCTGGAAAAGGTTCGGGGTCGAAGGTGGTCAGGTTGACATCTACAGAATCCTGATCCTCATCGTCGAAACGCAGTCCAGCGACGAGCGCCCATCTTTCGTTCAGTTGATACTCGAGCTCGGTGAATACGGCAATATTCGTATTCCTTGCATCCCTGCGGTTGCCGAAAACCGCAAGCACGCCTGGAGGAAAGCTGGGGAAGAAGGCGCTGACCGGTATCGGATCAGTGGAAAAGTCGACGTCTTTCTCGGTCCTTCGGTAGAAAAGGCCGCTTGCCCAAGTGAGGCGTTCTGCCTCGTAGAGAAATTTGAATTCCTGATTGAAGGTATCGTCATCGACCGAGCGTTGACCTGCGAAGGCTTGAGGCGGCGGATTGATGAGGAAGTAGTTGCTTGTATGATACGTCGATTCTGAGCTGAGGGACCAAGTGTCGTTGAGTTCCCAGTTGATGCGGAGGTTGGTGATGTTGCTGATGCCGTCGGTAAGGTTTTCGGTCGGATTGACTCTCTGGGCTGGGAATAGCTCTTGGTTGACGCCTTGGGAGGCTTGGCGGTTGTCCGAGTAATTGTGGCCTAGAATAATGTCCAGCTTTTCGCTCGGCTGATAGCGCAGTTTTAGACGGGCGGTCTCCAAACTCTCCTGAGCGTTATCCTCCCCGCTGAACTCGTTCTTGATATCGCCGTCGCTACGATAGTCTTCGTAGGATACGCGGAATGCCCATTGATCGTTCAAGGCTTTGTTGGCGGCGAATGCGATTCGGCTTTCATCGAAGCTGCCATAGTCGGCTCTGAATTTGTACTCTTCCTTGAAGACGGGATCGTGGCTTCGCATGATGATGGCTCCGGCAAGGGCGTTTGGCCCTTGCTGGGTGGATTGCGGACCGCGCAGGATTTCGACCTGCTCCAAGTCCCAGGTGCTGACGGGTCCTGTATGTAGGGATTGGCCGAAAGGAATGGCGGCGCCGTCTACTTGCACGCTGATCGCTTGCGCGCTTCCGCCGCCCGGACCTCCAGTAGATATGCCTCGAATGACGAAACCGAAACCTCCGCCTTCTTGGGTAATGTTTGGCAGACGGTCGATGAGATCGAAGAGGTCTTTATCGATGCTTCGATCAAGCTCGACTCCGGGAACCAGCGAGACGCTGGTCTGCGTTTCCTGCAAATCGCGCTCGAGGAGTTCGCCTGTGACGGTGATGCTCTTGAGTTCTACGACGCGGGGCTTGGTGATGAAGACTGTTTTTCCACGACTGATCCTGAACGAGAGATCAGCCGGTTCGAGAATTAAGGCGAGGGCTGCGTTTGGAGAGAGTCTGCCGCTTGCGGCGCCTGAACGCTTGCCGCTCACCAGGGCGGCATCGACCGAGACCTGCATGCCGGATTGGATACCAAAGGCTGTTAAGGCATCTACCAGCGATTGGCTCGGAATATTGAACTTCATCGCAACGCCCGCCTCAGATTCCTTTGTCTGAGACCAAGCGTTTTTTGGGCTTGCGGCATAGGCGACCGCGATAGCGATTAAAGCGAAGCGGCTGAGGGGCAGCCAGTTGCTGATTAAAACAGTGAGTTTTTTCATCGTTGTTTGCAGAATTTAGGTGCGGCAGTTAAGCCGCTCCTGGCTAGGCGCGAATAGGTCTCAATTGCGCCCGTAAAAATTAAAACGGGACTGGAGGAGCGTTTTTCGGAAGAAATCGGAAAAAACTCGGAGCGGGTCGCGCCTGGCAAGGGACTCAGAGCTGCTTTAAGCCAGGACCAAGGTAGGCCAACGCTGCGATCGCTGCGGGGCTTTCGCGGACGCTGCGACTCTTGAATCTGGACGAATGGCGGCTTGGCGGGGCAAGGCCTGTTTATTCGAGAACTGCTGAATGCGCTCCCGCCGCAAAGCGTTCGCCTTCTGCTCGGCCAAACGGGTTTGTCCCAGGAAGAGGTTTACTCCCAATCACGACTTGGCGGGGTTCGAATGCCTGCGACTACCGAGTCCTTAGTGACTGCTAATAATGATTTCGCCGGACGAGGCTTGGCGGATGGCGCCGCCGTGGGCGCCGACTAGAGCGCGCAGAGCCTCTAGAGGATCTGCGAGGTTGTAGACGCCGGTGACTCGACGCTCCGCAATTTGTCGGTCGTCGACAATGATATCGACATCGACGTAGCGTCGCAAAATTTCAACTACATCATCCAGATTGCGGTCGCGAACGATGAGTTGCCCTTTCGTCCAAGCGGCGATCTCCTGAACTTCGATTTCTCCGCGTTTCGAATCTCCCTCCGCGTTTGCCCAGAGCCATTGACCGGCCGTTAGGAGCTGGTCCCATTCGGCCAAAGCGCTGCTGCTCACGCGGACGCGCCCGTGTTCGACGGCTATGGATGCTCCCCCGCTTTCCAGTCGTACGTTAAAGCGCGTTCCCAGAACAGTAGTAGTGATGCCTTGGGCTTCGACGAGAAACGGATTTCCCAAGTTGGCAGCTACTTCAAAAAGGGCTTCGCCGCTTAAGAGTCGGACCTGTCGCGTTCCGCCTCTGAAGTCAACTGCGACTTCGCTCTTGGGTCCTAAGCTAATCGCGCTGCCGTCTTCGAGTTTGATTACCTTCACTTCGCCCCTCTCCGAGCGGTAATCGACTTCACCGGCTGAATGGGTGTTTAGACTGAAAACGAAAGCGATGCATGCTGCGACCGCACCGACGATCGCAAGAACCTGAAGTTTTCCCTTCGATCGCTTTTTCGCCGGTTGTAAGGTTGGCGTTTTCGCTTCAGAAGCGCTTGCCGATACGCGAGCTTCGTTGCGCGGCCATTGGCTTTTGGATACATGCTCTATATCGCCGATGCTTTCGTAAACCTCCAAAGTGTCGGACCATGCTTCTACATTGCGAGAGTCGGAAGAAAGCCAATCGGCAAATTCGGAGCTCAGGTCTGTGTCCTTTGGCTCTTTTTGCAGAGCGATCAACCAGTAGGCAGCCTCTTTGGCGGGCTTTTTGCTGTCGTGCTCCGTATTCATCTTTTCAGGTTTCGGTTAAGTCGTTTCGATCGATTGAGGCATCCAAAAGGTTTTCTCGGCTTTTTGATTAAACGAGATTTGAGCGCGTTTTTTCGGAAATAGTTAGGCATTTTTCTTAGCTCCTCTTCAAACGTTGTCGGCAGTGAGCAATGCCTTCAGCGATAAGTTCGTGGGCGAGGGTGATCGAAATGCCCAAGTGCTCTGCTATTTCTCTGAGTTTGTATCCCCCGGATCGCCGCATCTCTATCGCGGTTCGAACTCGATCTGGCAACTCTTGCAGAGCCTCTTCCAGAATAAGCAAGTCGTCTTTCGCGGCGGCCGACTCTCCGGGGGAGGGACCTGAGTCTGCGGCGTATCGACTGGCCTCCTCCTCGCCGAAAGCCAGGACTCTTAGTTCTGTGGATTGCTTGCGCTGACAATCGATGGCCAGATTCTTGACGATGCGGTAAACGTAGCTCACCGGCTCGCTAATTGGGCGTTTTTTTGCGACTGCGTGAAAGCGCAGCCAGGTTTCTTGAACCAAGTCTTCTGCCTTAGCCGGGTCCCCGATTAAGCCAGCGGCGTAGCGCTTCAGCGCTTCGCGCTGAGCGGTGTAAAACTCGAGTATTTCGCCGTCATCGTTCATCCTTGGTTTCCGAATTTTGAAAAGGTGTAGCGATTATCCCTTATCCGGCAAGTAAGGAGGCGGCTTTGGCTAAACCGCTGCGAAGGGCGATTTAAAGAAAGCTAAAGTTCTAGTTCGACCTACCTTGTTGAGACGCGATTGGTTCACGCGCTTGGCGGGCACTGGCTTCATTCCAAGAGTTACGATCCATTATTAAGTTCTTTCAACCTGCTAAGATACCGCTCCTGCGGGTGTCCATAGAAGCGAGTCTCTACCGCTTTTGCTCATGATTTCTAGATTCCGATAGTGCCCCAATCTGGAAGCTTGGGCTCGGAAATCCGTCTTGGAGCGCTTTTTATCCGCCGAGGGGTAGAATTTGCGGATTTCGTTTGGGTAGACTGAGGATCTATGAAGGACGATAAAACTACATCTATAAATTCCTTTTCTGCTTCGAGGGGTGTATTAGGTTTTTCGGTACTGGGCTTGATTGCTGGGTTTTCTTCAATCGCTCAGAGTGACGAGCCTGTGGATCTCGATGAAGTTACGCTTGAAGGAAGCGAGAGCGTTTTTACTGCCGAAAGCGATGCGACTCTTGTAAGAGGGGGAGTTGATTTAGAAGAGGTGCCTCGGACGATCGAAGTATACGATAGTTCGTTTTTTTATGAGCAATTGCGCGTCCAGAATTTATCTCAGGCGGTCAGTTTCGCTCCGAATGTGATCGAGTCAGATCCTGGTGATGGACGCGGCTACACGTTTTTGGTCCGAGGGTTTGCGGCTCCCGTAATTCGCGACGGATTCCGGCTCGAGGATTTCGGTACGGATCCGGCGGCTGAAATGTTTGCTTTCGAATCCGTTGAAATTCTCAAGGGCGGAGACAGCGTGCAGTATGGCCAGTCCGAGCCGGGCGGTTTGATCAATATGGTGGTTAAGCGTCCGGAGGGAGTATCTGGAACGAAGGTCGGTTTTGAATACGGCGATTATGGAACCGTAAAGCCGACTTTGGACCATCAAGGCGTTTTCGGTAGCGATGGGGCGCACGCTTATCGTTTGGTGGCAGCCTACACATACGGGGATGATTGGAGGGATTTCGACACTAAACATGAAAAGCTGTATGTTGCCCCCTCGTTCAGAACAGAACTTACAGACAGGATCGACCTGACTGTTTTGGCGGAATCCAACATCGCAAGCGGCCCGGCTGACTTCGGAACTGCCTTGAGCACCGAAGGCGAGCTGATCGCGCCAGTCGACACGCCGAATAATCACCCTTCCGACTCTTTCGACATCGATTTCTTTTCGGTCGGCTACGATTTGGATCTGAAGGTAAGCGATGAGTGGACATTCCAGAATCGCGCGCGATGGACGAGTTCCGAATACGACTACAGCTTGCTTTGGCTGCCGTTCCAATTGGTAGACGAAGAATCCGCGTCGGTTGGCCGCGTTCCGGCAGATCAAGACAATCTTAATGAGGAGTTGAGCGTACAGCTCAATACGACGCTCATTCATAGCGTCAATGGGATGGAGAATCGATTGTTTGCGGGAGTCGATCTCCGCTGGACGGATAATTCCTTTGGAGGGGCTTTCGAACCGTCGAATTTCGGAATAATCAGCTTGCTGAATCCAGATTTTGGAGACTCGGCTACTTTTGGCGGCGCCGAATTCGCTTTCCCTGGTTCCTCCGAAACAGATCGCCTGGGGATATTCGTTCAGGACTATCTGACAGTGAGCGATCAGCTCACTTTGAGCGCGGGCCTGCGTTATGACGAGGTAGATCTCACCAGCCTGAACGCCGACTTCAGTGGTGGGGATCCAACCTTGTCCACGCAAAAAGATGACGACGTAACGATGCAGTTGGGCGGCGTTTTCCGCGCGAGCGATTCTGTAAGATTCTATGCGAATTATGCGGAGACCTTTGTGCCAGTTTCAGACACGGACATTAATGGCGACCCTCTCGATCCGGAGACGGGCTGGGGTTTCGATGTCGGTTCAGAGTGGACCGTCAATGAAGGACGGCTAACCATTTCAAGTTCTCTTTTTTATATAGTAAAAGATAATATAGTGGCTCCGGATTTAGATGACCCAGCCTATCCTTTCGGTTCTTCCTTGAACATTGGAGAGCGAACGAGTCAGGGAATTGAAATCGAGGTAAGAGGCAGTCTCACTGAGAATATCAATTTGATTGCCGGCATTGGCTATGTGGATGCGGAAATATCTGATGACGATACGCTCGAGGATTCCGGCCTGCCGAATGGACCTACTATCGAGGGTAACGCGATGAGAGGAGTACCGGAAATCACTACGGACGTCTGGGCGACCTATGATTTCCGAGAAGGCTCGCTTAATGGCTTTGGCTGCGGTCTTGGCTTATCCTACATCGGCGAGCGCTGGGCAGAGGATCCGAATGCGACTGAATTGGATTCGGTTACTCTGCTGAACGCGGGCGTTTGGTATGAGGTTGAGGATTGGAGGGTTGCGGCAAATGTATCCAATTTGTCTGACAAGGAATATGTGGATACTGCGTTTGGTCCAGGGGCTCGCGGTATTCACCCCGGCAATCCGAGACAGGTAGTGCTCTCCTTGAACAAAAAATTCTAACCCATTTCTATTTCTGTGAATAAAGATACACCTTTGCGGATTGCCATGCTCCTGTTGCTTGGCTTCGTCGGTTTTGTCGCTCACGCGGCGATCGAGGCTCTGATCCTCGTTTTCGAAAGCCAGACTTTTTCTGAGGAAGACATGGCAGGCATGGTCGAAATGATGTCAGGTTCCTCGATCAAATGGGTGGTAGGCGTCTTCGTTACCTTAACGGCTCTGCCAGTCGTGTTAGCTCTGAGGGTCGAAAGTCGCGGCGCGTGGATGGCGACCTTCATCATTGCAGCTTTGCTTACGGCGGCGCACACCCTTCACTACGTGGGTGAAATGACGGAAGGTATCAATGGTGTCGGCATTATGAGTCTGCTTGTGCACATCTTCCCCTCTATTTGGGCCTGCATTCTTATTCTCAAGTGGAGAAAGCTGCTTTGATCGATTCCAGAGTGAAGCGGGGTTGCGGTAGGAGTGAGCAGTTTATATGATTCGATCTGATTGTGGGGCGGCTTGGGAGCCGCCCTTTTCAGCTCATTAATTCCGTTCCAAGATGAGCAAACCTCTTGGATTTCGAACTTGATGCGAAGCGGCGAATTCGTTCTCCTAATGCTATTGGGTCTCATTTTGAAGAAGCTTCCACAAGAACCGCAATCCGAAGACGTCGCTACGCATTACGACGCCTTATTCGGTTTTTTGCTGAGTCGCACTTCCAATTTTCAAATGGCTCAGGATCTTACCCAAGAGACGGTGTTGCGCTTTCTCAAATGGCAATCGGGGCGGGTGGTTGAATACCCTAAGAAGGTCCTTTTTCAGATCGCTCAAAACTTGCTAATTGATCGGAGCCGTCGCGCTAAAGTTCGCAACGAAGTTTCCGTGGAGCATGCTTCCGCCGATGCGAGGACTGATCTCTCGCCGTCGAGGTCTTGCGAGGCGAAGGATTGCTTGGCGAGGATTCGTTCGACGATGTCCGAGTTGCCAGAGCGGACCCAGGATATATTCGTGATGAATCGCATCCATGGCATGCGACACAGGGAGATCGCTGCTGAGCTGAACATTTCTCAAAGCGCAGTGGAGAAGCATATGATTCGCGCTCTTTTGGCCTGTAAGCACTGTCTTGAGTGAAAACTTATCTTTAAAAATGGTGAGACAAATGCTTAGTGCTGCGTCTTACTTTTTGAATGGATAAATTGGACGACAGTTCCGAAGAATCGGAGGGTATCGAAGAAGCGGCGGCGATGTGGGCGGTTCGGTTGGCGGATGCGCCCGATGATGGGGAACTAGCGTCGGCGTTTAGGGCATGGTCGAATGGCTGCGATGAACGACTTGCAGCTTACCGGAAAGCGGAGCGTCTTCTCGGAACAGCAAGCGAGCCAGCGGCCCACGGCGAGGAAGCTCTCGATAGAGTGGCTCGACGTTTGCAGCAAGGAAAGCCGAAGAAGAGGCGGCGTTTTATACAACCTGCTCTAGCGGCATCGGTAGCGATCTTCGTTTTAGCTGGAGTTGGATTTTGGATACTCAGCCCCGAGGGTACGAAGTTGGCGACTGAAACGGCGGAACAAAGAGAATTGGCTTTGCCGGACATGACGTCAGTCGCGCTCGACGCTGAAACTCAGTTGCGGTACAATTTCACCGAAGAAAAGAGGCAAGTCATTTTGTTGGCGGGCGCGGCCGTCTTTGATATCGCAGGGGATCCCAGGCCATTTGAAGTAAGGGTAGGCGATCATGTTATACGTGACATTGGAACGATTTTTTCGGTAAAGATAAACGATTCCATGCTGAACCGTAGTGAAGACGTAGATACATCTTTTACCGTTTCAGTAGAAGAAGGCGAGGTCGAGGTGAGTCGAGTGAGTGAGGAGTCCGACGAAAAGGTATCAATCGTTCATGGCCAAGAGGTGGAATTTGAAGAGTCGGAGGATCCTGTTGTGCAAGAGTCTCCGAAAGAATCTTTCGCCTCGTGGAGAAATCAGCTCTTTCACTATCGCAACCGTTCGCTCGATAGAGTGCTGGCAGACCTCCAGAGACATCATGAGCGCCGCATCGTGCTCGCGGATTCTTCTCTTGCCGATGAGGAGATTTCGGGAATTCTCAACGTGTCTGATTTGGAAAACGCTTTGGTTGTTTTATCAAGAGCCCTACCGATTTCTTTTGTAGCGGAAGGAGAGGGAGAGGTGATTGTGGATAGGTCCCTTTAATTACCATCTTAATAGTCGCTTTAGGTCCTCTTCAGAATTTTTTTCCGAAAACTGATGCGGGGTTTTCGAGTTAGCGCGTTTAGGCTCCCGATGAACTTTCAAACGCACTTCTCAAACTGGGTTTTATTACGGGCTCGCTTGCTATGGCTGACGCTTGGTATCGCGGCTTTTGCGACGGTCAACGCTATCGCCTCGCTAGATGAGCGCTATAGCTTTTCTTTGCCTGAGCAGGAACTGGTGGATTCGCTTGATTCGTTTTCGGAGGCTACGGGCATCAACATCGTTGCGTCGTCCAGGGTTGTTAAAGGGATCACTGCTCCTGCAATCACAGGAGAGTTATCGGGGCGAGAAGTTCTCAATCGTCTCATTGCGGAGACTGACTTGATTTTCTAGCAGACGGCGAGCAACGCGGTGGCCGTTCGGAGATCTCGTCCTCGGCGCGAGAGTGGACTGACTACTCAACCGGGAGTTGTAGAGCTGCAGAGCATTACGGTGAAAGGGGAGCTTCAGGAGCGCGTTTTGCAAGATGTGCAAACCAGCGTAACGGTCGTTTCTGGGGACCAGCTCGATGTAGGCGTCGAAAAGGATTTGTACGATTTGATCGAGAAGCTGCCAGGGGTGAATATGGAGCCAGGAGGGTTTGGCTTCGTCATCAGAGGGATCAAGACGCAGGGACAGAATATTGGGGGAGGAAATGCGATCGCCTACAAGATCGACGGGGTGACGGTGAATGATTTTCAGGCGATTCGCCAAGGGCCTGCTAGCATTTGGGATCTGGAGCAAGTGGAAGTGTTCAAAGGCCCGCAATCCACTCAGCAAGGTCAGAACGCTTTGGCCGGAGCGATCGTAATGAGGAGTAAAGACCCAGTCGATTACGCGGAATCAAAGTTTCGAGTTGATTATGGTTCCTTCGATGAAAAGCGATTTGCTGCGGCGGTGAATGTGCCGCTTAATAAGGAGTGGGCGTTTCGTTTGTCGGCGGAAGATTACAGCAATGACGGCGACATCAAACATCATATCACTGGAGAAGATATAGGCGATGGGTCGCAGGAGACTTACCGGGCCAAGCTGCGATACAATAATCACGAGAACTTCGATGCGATATTGTCCTATAGCTTCAACGAGAATTTTTTGGCGTCCCAAGGGATTATCCCAGACGAGTGGCCTGAGCGCCGAGTCGATACGCATCGCCAAGCGCGCTGGGCGGAAACAGATACGGCTTCTCTTTTATTGAAGCATGATATTAACGAACGCTGGAGTATCGAATCTAACACGGGGTATATTCAGACTGATTGGTTCGTCAGGCAGGATATTGAAGAAGGAAATCCAGCAGCGAATATGTTTGTGCACTCTCTTAGAGCTTCGAAGGGCCTAACGGAAGAAGTTAAGTTTAGGTACAACAATGGAGAAGACATCCGCTGGGTCAGCGGTCTCTATTACGCTGATCACCAGGCTAATGTGGCTTCTAGTCCCAGCCCAGGTGAGCCGTTTGAATCAGGAGAGTCGAATGATTCAACTAATAAGGCGTTCTTTACGGAATTGGAATACGACATCAGTGACCGTTGGATTGGGGTTTTTGGAATTAGGTATGATGACGAAGAAAGAGTCTTTACCAGCGATTTGGTGGATGCCGAGCACAGTTCGACTGAGTGGCTGCCTAAGGTAGGCGTTGTGTATGAGATTGAAGATGATCGGAGCATAGGCTTCACGGCTCAGCGCGCCTATCGGGCAGGCGGGACTTATGTGAATCCCCTCAGCTTCTTCGATCCTTCTGACGACGAGGTAGGCAGCTTCGATTCTGAATACACCACTAATTTTGAAATATCCTATCGGTCTTTGTTGAATGAGGGGCGAATTAAATTCAATGCGAATGTATTTTTTACTGAATACACGGACATGCAGCTGAACAGCTTTACGGTCGACTGGGTGAATTTCGTTTTCGATTCGCGAGTAGATAATGTGGGCGAAGCGGAGCTCTTCGGCGGAGAGATTGAATCCGCCTATCGGATCAACGAGAAGTTAAACGTGTTTCTGAATCTTGGATACAGTAATACGGACATCACTGCGGACGTGGCGAGCGTAGGAGCCGCCCCGGGGGAAAGCAATCAGGGCAACAGGTTCCCACTAGCGCCTGAATTGACCGGAGCGATTGGGGCTGAATATCAGTTAAACCGGAATTGGGGTTTCGAATTGTCTGGAGGCTACACGGGAGATTTCTACTACAGCGAGAAGAATCTCGCGGCGGAGCGAAATCCCTCTTACTTCACGGTTGATGCCCAGCTGACGTATTACGGTGAAAAATGGTCAGCCAGTGTCTATGCCAGGAACATGTTTG
>JBCCZW010000053.1:0-12451 GCA_039186805.1 Verrucomicrobiota bacterium | reverse complement strand
TCGGATTTCTCGCTGATCCAGTATTTGACGCGGATTTCTCCTTGGGCTCCCGGGGCGACATCGGTCGGCATGCGGCCGACATCCTTGGCGCGTACGTCGAGTAGTCCTTCGGTAAATATGGGAAGCAGGTCGAATTTGGCCGTCTCATCTTGGGTGAGCCGCGCCCAGATGATCGCCGAGTTTTGATCGACTTCGCCCACCTTGACGCCGGTGCCGAAATAGGGACCCTCGGAGGCCGACGCGAATTGATAGAGAGTGACGAACAGGGCGGCGATAAGAGAGGGTAGCGTTTTCATAATCTAAACTTGGGGTAGAAGCTTGGCGCAAAGGGAGTTTTTCGAGAACCGTTATCCCTTAAGATATGAGGAGGAGCTTAGCGCTATCTCGATCCCCATCAAGCAAGTCGTTGTATTCTTTCCCTAAGTTCGCGGCGCTCAGGACGACAGGTCTATTCCCGATTGAAAGTTGAAGAAAAGCGGCCTGGGCCCGGCAAAGACCGGAGTTGATTCGGTTTAATGATTCCATTTTTGATATTGATCTCGAGGAGCCTTATCTGAAGAGGGAGATCGAAATTCGAGTGCTGGACCTAAAGCGGCGAAGGGCGTGGTCTGCTGGAGTGAGCGATTGCAATACGATCCTCCTCGTCGTTTTGATCGACGACAAACAGAGATCGGATCTAATCGTTAGATTTTGCTCGCTGAAGCCCTTAAACGAGCGGTTGGAATCCATATTCAAGACCTAGGGCCAGACAGGATTCTAGAGACCCGATACTGTTGCTTGAGGTAGAGCCTTGTAGGCTAGATGCCGCGACGCACGCGGCGCGTTTTAGACTTTCTTGGATGGGGAGTCGATGATGGATACCCGACAGGAGTCCGGCGCAAAAGGCATCGCCGGCTCCGACTGCTCCGACGATTTGCGTGGGTGGGAGTTTGACCGAGCCTTGGATGATTTCGGACCCGTCTCGGTGGAGCGCGTAGGCTCCGCTTGGAAAGTGGATGATGATCGTTCGGGTGGCTCCTTCGTCATGGAGTTGCTGGGCGGCGCGGCGGAATTGATCCCATTGGGGGCGGTCTTTACAAAAGAGTTGCTTGCCGGTGGCTTTGCGAGCTTCCCATTCGTTGAGAAGCAAATAGTCGAGGTAGGGGAGGCAGGCCTTGATGGACGCAGCGTAGTCTTTGCCGTCAGTCGAAACCGCGTCCGCGATGGTGACATGTCCGCTTTCCTTGGCTGCTTTCAGAACGGTCGCGAATTTATTGGAGCCATCGCTTTGCAGCGCATCCAGTGTATCCAAAAGCATGAGATAGCCCAAATAGAATAGTCTGTGGTTCGACGCCGAAAAATCGAAATGCCCTGTATCGAGGAGAGCGTTGGCGCCTCTGCTGTGGAAAAAGGTGCGACGTCCGGTGTTTTGCTCCGTCATTACATCGGTGAATGAAGTACTCGCTGCATCCGTCGATTGGATACGAGAGCTATCGATTCCGTTCGCGTCGAGATCTGCTTTGATGAACGCGCCGTTGTCGTCCTTGCCCACGAGGCCTGCTGCCGCCAAGGGAAAGTCGGTTTCCATGTTGGCGAGATCCTTTAGAACGTTGTAGGGACCGCCTCCGTTGCCGCGGTTTTGACTCAGCACGTTCGCGAGGGCGTCCTGGGCTGGCCAGCTATCGATTACCTTGACGTGATCGATCAGGAAATTACCTCCGGCAAGAAGGCCAGAGCGATGGGTGGCGCCACTCATGTATCTTCAGAAAGGATACGAACACCCACTTCTTCGTCTTCTTCAATTTCGGGAAAGCGGCCGATGTTCGGATCGACGAAGTAGTTGTCGGTTTGGTCGTTGTTGGCGGTGGAAACCTCTCCCATTATGCATTCTTCGCTGGTGGGCCAAAATGCATGAAATACGCCGGGGGGAATGGTGACGCGCTCTCCCGCTTGGAGAATTAGGGCGCTTCCGGATTGAATGGAACGCCGTTCGCGATTCACCTGTATTTGAAAAATGGATTCGCCTGTTGAATCGGGATGCCCATTCCACAGCTGGATCGCGAGTTGTCCCGCCCGGCAGATGATATCTTCCTTCTTAAGCTTGTGGGCATGAGTGGGAGTCATTTGGCCCATTCGGGCGTACATGAGCTTCTCGCAGTACTCGGGCTCCTCCGCCAAGTTGATTAGCAACAGGCCTTTGCGGGAGTAGTCGCCGAGGCCAAAATCAGTGACGTCCCAAGCGGGATTGGGTGGGAGGCGCCAGCCGTTGGCTTTGAAGAAAGCGCTCGCTTGGCGTATCGCTAGATTGATTTGAGAACGCTTCATAGGGGAACTGTCTCGACCTTCGACTGTTCGTGACTGCGAAGAGCGGCATTGAAAACATGGTGGCTTTGCAGCGCCTCGTTCGGCGTGGCGCAGCCGAATTTCGTATCCAATGTTCCAGCGCGCTCTTCTAGATAGGCAGCCCACATTTGCTGCATAATGTCGGGAAATCCGGGCTCGAAGATACCGCCGGTGATCGTTTTGAATTGGGTTTGGAAACCAAGATCCGTAGTCTCCCACTTTTGAGTTTTTCCGTCGACGCGAAAGATGCGAAGCGTCTTCGGTTCTTTGGTGGAGTAGGCGACTCCCCCTCGGGTACCTACGATTTTGAAATACCAGGTGTTGGTTTCGCCGGGGGCGAGACGTTTCATTTCCCAGCGCATAGGGACTGCTTGGCTATCGATTTCGACCCAAGTATGAAGGAGGGCGTTATCGTAGGTATCGGTGATGGCGATACCTCCTTTCCTGTCGGGGCGTTTGGGGTAGGCGTTGGCGAGTTGGGCGTAGACGCTGCGGGGTTTCCAGCCGATTCGTAGCGGGATGTGCGCGACGTGCATGCCGAGGTCGCCCATCACGCCGATCTTGCCGCAGGTTTTGCTTTGACGCTTCCAATTGGCGGTTTTTTCGGGGTCTAAATCGCTGGAGTGGTGGAAACCGAATTCGATCTCCAGGATCTTGCCGCAATCATTTTTCGCCAGGTAATCAAGCGCGATTTGAGGACCGGGTAGAAAGGGAAATTCGGAGCTGCAGCGGACGAAGCTTCCTTTTGTTTCCGCGGCGTCGGCGATGGCTTGAGCGGCTTCGAGGTCGATACCGAAAGGTTTCTCGGCGAAGAGGTCCTTACCGCTTTCGATGACCTTGAGGTAAGCGCTCTGGTGAAGGTTGTGAGGGAGAGCTACATAGACGATTTCGATCTCAGGGTTGGCGAGCAGCTTTTCGAGACTGCTCGTGAATTGAGTAACGCTCGGAATGCGTTCGAACCATTTGAGAGCCGTGGGATTGAGGTCGCAGACCGCGGTGAGAATGGGTTGGACAGTGACGCCTTCCAAGGCGCACCAACGGGCGAAGGCGCTGGCCATTTCCTTGCCCATGAGGCCGCCGCCTATGATTCCGATCTTGGCTGTTTTCATAGTTTGGCGTCTAGGGATCTAGACGACGGCGATGCCTCGATGAGAGTGAGGGCCTCGTCCACGGAGATGCGGTCGTGCACCAGGCGCATGAGAGCTTGGGTCATCCCTTTGGGGTTTTCGTGTTGGATGATATTGCGTCCGTAGACGATGCCTCTCACGCCTTGGGCCATCAGAGCTTCGGTGCGTTCTAGTATCACCCGGTTGGATACTTTTCCCCCGCCGCGCACGAGTACGGGGATCGATCCGGCGGTTTCGACGACGCGGTGGTACTCATTCGGATGGTCGCAGGGATCGGCTTTAATAATGTCGGCTCCTAGTTCGACGGCTTGGCGCACGAGCGGGACGATCTTCTCTATGTCGCCATTCACTCGATAGCCTCCCTTCCCTTCGTTGGGGGCAAAGACGAGGGGTTCGATCATGAGAGGCATGCACGCGGCGTCGCAGAGCGGTTTGAGCTTCAGAATATTGTCGATACATTGAGCGGCGACTTCCGCATGTTCGGGAATCTGAAAGAGGTTCACCACGATGCAGGAGGCGTCGAGGCGGATCGCTTGTTCGACAGGTTGTTCAATGATTTTGCTGAAGAGCTCGTTGGTGAGAGCGGTTCCGTAGACGTTGGCTACATCTGAGCGAAGCGCCAGAGCGGGCTTCTGCTTGCCGGGAATCGCCTGCAGTTTGGGCGCTTGCCCAACGGAGAGTTGGATGGCGTCGGGATCCGCCTCGACGAGAGTCTTGACGGTTGTATCCATATTTTCGATCCCATTGAGAAAAGCGTTCTCATTGAAGAAGCCGTGATCGACGGCGACGTCGAAGCAATGGCCGGACTTTGCGTTAAAGAGGCGGTTGAGACGGTAGCTTTTCATGGGTTTGAGGCTTGGGATATCGCGATGGGCTCGGGTCGCATTGCGCAGCTTGTCTCGTTCGCGACTCTTTACCGCCGAGCTTTGCGGTACGTGTTCTTTCGAATCTGAAGGTAATTGTTCGAGGTTCAGGTTGCGCGAATGCTCGATTAGTGACAAATTGAGGGGGTGGCTAACGGTTAGATTCCTGACCGCTTTGATTGGGAAGCGGCGCATTGATGCGCTCCACAGATTCGCTATGAATATTCGCAGAAAATCGAGAGGGAATGCAGTTCTGATTTCCAACTGCATTTTTGTTTTTTGTATCCGAATTTGGGCGACAGAGGAACCGGTCTCGGTAGCGAAGTTCGAGGATGTTCGCTTTGCGGAAGTGGATGGCCACGAGCTGAGGCTCGATCTCTTGGTCCCCAGAACCGAGAAACGCCCTCGCTTGCTGGTATTCGTTCATGGGGGTGGATGGAAAGAGGGCAGTCGAAAAGCCAGCGGCTTCCGCTGGCTGGTCGATCACGGGTATGCGGTTGCGAGCATTAGCTATCGCTTGACCGATATCGCGTCGCATCCGGCTCAGATACATGACTGCAAGGGAGCGGTGCGTTGGCTGCGGGCTCACGCCGATCGCTATGCTTATGATGCCAGCGAAATCGTGATCGGCGGAACTTCAGCGGGCGGGCATCTGGCTACCTTGCTTGGAGTGACGCATGGCGTGAAGGCGTTGGAGGGAGACGTTGGGGGAAATCTTGAGTTCTCTTCGGGCGTTTCGGGGATAATCGACTTTTACGGGGGTATGGATTTTATTCAGCGATCAGGCACTCAGCCGGAAAAGACCGAAGAGCCTGAGGGAATTGTTTATAGACTATTGGGCGGGCCGGTTTTGGAGAACAAACGTTTAGCGAGGCAAGCGAGTCCGGCGTATCATGTAGATCGCAAGGATCCGCCTTTACTGGTGATTCACGGCGATAAGGATAATCAGGTCCTGATTCGGCAGTCGGAACGTATTGTGGAGCGCTACCGCCGCAAGAAGCTAGAGGTTCGCTTTGTGGTGGTTGAGGGAGGGGAGCGTGGAGGCGAAGCCTTCAAAACTCCGGAAATCAGGGCGGCGGTCCTAGAGCATATTAGATCCGTTCATGACTAGGCTGCGTGTATTGAAGAAGTGGAGTAGTTGATATAGCCTATTGCCGATTCGGTGGGGTGGATGGTGGATGGTGGATGAAGATAGAAGATGAAGATGGAAGATGGATGAAGATGGAAGATGAAGATGGAAGAGGTCTGGGGGATTGGGGATCGTCTGGGAGAGGCAATGCTTCTTTCGTCGATTGAACATCTAACTGTTAGATCTTTGAGGGGCTTCAGTTCGGGCGCTGAAAGCGCTTTTACTTTTCACACTACCTTACGCGAGTTGGGTTGGATGACCTGACCGCTTTACCCTCAAGTTCGGTTGCTCATCTTCAAGAGCTGACGCGCTTTTCTCGGGCCCCGTTTGATTGAAGGTGCCGCACGACTAAAATAGAAAAACTACATATATTTCGATATAACAATGATGAAAAATACCCTAACCCCAAATGATATGATAAAGCGAGGCGCGCTGGCTGCGTTGCTTGTGATCGGTCCGTCTTTGGGTCTTGCTCAGGACCAAGATGAGGCAGTCTATGAGTTGTCTCCCTTCCGCGTCGATGCCTCCGATGACTTGGGATATCGCGCGACTAATACAATTTCGGGCACGCGACTGAATACTGCAATCAAGGATCTTCCCATGCCCATCGAGGTGGTTACGGAGCAGTTTATAGACGACATTGAAGCGGTCGATCTGAAGGAGGTGCTCGCATTTAGCTCAGGCATCACTTCGGATGAATTTCTTCAGCCGACGGGTCCCGGGAATTTCGACTTTTCTCCGTCGCGGGTGGTCAATCGCGAAGATAATTCCACGGTAGTGAATATTCGAGGATTTACAACGGGCACGCAGCTTCGTCTCGGCTTCAAGTCGGGTATCCAGTATGACATTACAGTTATCGGGAGCAATACCGATCCCGTGAATCTCGAGAGAGCGGAGGTCGTTCGCGGTCCGGCGGCTCTTTTGTACGGCGTGAGTTTTCTGGGGGGCGTGGTCAACTACATTCCCAAAAGGCCCTCGCCGCAGGAGGCATACTCGGTAAAGGTGGGCTTTGGGAGCGACGGTTTTGCGCGGAGCGAATTCGATGCGACGGGTCCTCTCTTGAAGTTCAAGGATGGGTCCAGCATCAACTATCGTCTTCTTTATTCTCTGCAGGATCGGGATGACTCGATCATCGATGAGAGGAGTTCAAGCGCCACTTATTTCGCAGCTCAGTTTGATTGGCAAGTGACTGATCGTACGTATTTGTTTGGTGAATACCAGAGGAGTACTTTCGACCGCGAGAATCAAGGTGGAAACTTCCGCGATATTGTGGACGGCGACAGGGGTCGTGGGGATCCGTTTGGCGAGAACGAGTTTAATGAATCTCTCGTTTTTGGACGCGATCTCTATGGCATGGATCAGCGTACGTTTAATTGGTCGGCGGTAGAGTCTCCTTGGGAGGATCAAGTGGTGGACACAGGGCTCTTTCAATTGGATCATAGCTTCACCGACAATCTTCAGTTTCAAGGAGGCGTGCAGTTTTCTTCAGCCGAGATCGAACGGAGCAATTTTAGCCGAGGACAGTTTCGGACTAACAGGAATTTAGCGCCTGATCCGACCTATAATTACGATTACACTCTTGAAGACGGCAATACCGGATCAAAGGCGTATCGCGTGCAGTGGAACACCGATCCCTTCAATGCGGATACGGTCCAGATCAGAGGAGACCTCGTTTACGATATAGAAATGGGAGAGTCCACTCACAGCTTCCTGGCGGGAGTTCAGTATTGGAAGGACGAATTTGAGCGCTACAGCAGGCATAACAATCGCGGTTCTTACGTTAACTTGAATGACCCTACTGCGCGGTTCCTGCATGTTTCCGAACCTTCATGGCGCACCTTTACGGAAGATGAACGTTGGGCCCGCGGTCTCTACGCGGTATACCAAGGCAAGCTTTTGCCTGAGAATCGACTCCATGTCGTTGCGGGGTATCGAGATGATAGATACGCCGCTCGATTGCTCGATTATGACAATGCGGCAGCGGACACCGTAAATGATGTCGAATGGGTGATAAACGAGACCAACCTGAACCAAGGTCCCGGCACTTCGCGTCCAGACAGAGCGCCGGTGGTAGACGGCTACCGATTTGGTGGAGACGCTCCGACGGAAGGCAATGCGACGGTCGGTTTGACCTACAAGATTAACGACGCGATCAACGTCTACGGATTGCGGGCGAATGGATTGTTTTTCAACCCCGGTCAGCGCAATGGCCAGGCTGAGAACTTCGATAACGAGCGGACTACCAGCACTGAGTTCGGCATCAAAGTAGAGGCTTTAGAAGGCAAGGTTTCGGGTACCTTCTCGTATTTTGAGGTAGAGCGCGAAAACGCGGTGTTCTTCTACAGCTTTGCGCCTAATCCGCGGAACAACGTCACCAATCGCGGCGGCTCTCGATTCGATCCTCGCGAGGATCGGACCTATCAGGTCGATAAGACGCTTTTTCCGGATGGCTACGTTCCGTTTGTCGATAATGGAGACGGAGGAAATGCGAATGCGGCTGACGACGGAGCGACGCACTACCTCGTTAACTACGAGACGCTCGCTTCCAATCCTGAAGATCGAGCCGCAATGGACGCCGCCTTTGCGGCCGGCGGAAACGAACTCCGCTACAGCGGGAACAATCCCAGCGAATCAAGAGGTTCCGATGTGCCTTTCGAGGAAGAGGCCAAGGGTTTTGACGCCCAGTTCATCTTTTCGCCTCTGGAAAATTGGCAGATCACTTTCAACTACGCTCATATCGATAAGGAGGTGACTGAGGCCTTTCGTTTAGTAGATCATGTTGATGTGCTTTTTCCTGAACTTGGAAACTTCGCTACGGAATATGATATTTGGGTGCGCCAGCTCGGAGCCAACGCCTTTGCGGATCCAACGGTCCCGTCATCGCTTGATCCTGATGGCAGCGATATCGTGGGGACGAGCCTATCGCTTGAACCGAAAGACAGTTTTTCATTTTATAGCACCTATCGCTTAAACGAAGGCATGTGGAAAGGAACCCGCTTGAGTCTGGGCGCCATCTACCAAGGAGACCGACCCACCGCTTTGTCATTCGGAGGGGGAAGCGCGGATATCAATCGTTTCCCAACTCCGGACTTAGATCCTCGTTGGGAATGGCGTTTGGGGCTCGGTTACAAGACGGTGATCAACAATGCCGAATGGAGCTTCAACCTCACCGCTAACAACTTGTTCGATGATGAGGGACAGGAGGTCAGGGTCGCTTACGACGATGCTGGCGAGACGCTGAGGCGACGTTCGTTTGCGTTCTATCCAGGCCGCACGATCCGCTTTTCGACCAAAGTTTCGTTTTAGATCGATAGAGTTAATGGTTTCAGTCTCGACGCCTCGGAGTATTCGCTCCGGGGCGTCTCATGTCTTAAGATCATATGGGCAATCGGATAGGTGTTAGTCTCTTTTCGGGCGAAGGCCGCGATTCGAAAACGAGGGTTGATTTTACCCTGGAATGGGAGCATCTTCTTTAGAAGCAATGGCTCCCTGAAAACCGAGTCCTAGACCCGGAACGAATCTAAGTACCCCTATGGCCACGATACGCGCGATTTCCAAAGCAACTAACTTCAGTGTAGCGACGGTTTCGGAAGCTCTCAGGAACACGGGACGCGTGAAGGAGGATACGCGCAAGGTGATTCTCGAAGCGGCTGAGCGCATGGGGTATCAGAGGAATCGCTTCATTGGCGACGTGATGTCGCGCATGCGGCGTTCTCAGGCCGCCAATCTGAAAGGGACGATCGCGGTTCTAGAGACTCAGAGTTTTCACAAGGCGAGGGGGTACTCGAGGTGGCACAAGGAATTGTTTAAAGGCGCTGTGGATCGAGCGGAGGACCTGGGATTCAAAGTCGAATTCTTCCAGTTTGAAAACAGGTCGCGATCGCTTAAGCGATTGCAGCAGGTCCTCTACACCCGCGGCGTTGAGGGGGTGCTCCTGCCTCCCTATGTACACACTTGGAATTTGGACGGCATCGATTGGAACTGCTACTCTGCGGTCCAGCTTGATTATGGACTCGCTAAGGTGAGAATGCACACCGTCCTGCCGGATCATCACCATACGCTTTCGAATTCGCTGAGTCGCCTCGAGAAAATGGGTTATCGTCGACCTGGTCTGTTCGTAGAGCGCTTTCAAGACGATCGGATATTGATGAAGTGGCTGGCTGGATACACGGCTTTCCAGAATCGTTCCACTCTTTGCGAAGGAATTCCCGTATTCGAACCGAAGGAGATCTACAAAGAGAACTTTATGGAATGGTTTGAAGCCTATCGACCAGACGTAGTGGTGGGGCATCGGAGCGAAGTGATCGAGTGGTTAGAGGAAGTCGGGCTATCGGTGCCGGAGGATGTCGGATTCTTCAGTTTAAACTTGCATCATACGGATCGCAAAACTGCGGGCCTGAACTTGCGGCCCGACTTGCTGGGGGTGGCTGCCATTGAGGTATTGGTATCGCAAATACACATGCAAAAGCGAGGCGTTCCTAAAATCGCCTACACGACCTCTTTGGAAGGGGAATGGGTAGACGGCGACACCTTGAAAGCGATTGAGGCGGATGGCGATAGCGCGAGCAAATCTCGATAGGTCTGGTTCGGAAGGCATGAATCTAACTGTTCGTTGACCTCGCGATTGGAGATAAGCCAAAGATGGAGTTTCTTGGTATGAATGCGTTACTTTCGAGGCAGTGCCACCTGTTAGCAGGTCTTAGCCTTTTCTCCTTTTAGCTCCATGGAAATATTCGGTCTGCATCTATTAGACATCATTGTTCTGCTTGCTTACCTCGTAGTGATTCTCTGGCTGGGTAAAAAGGCGGGAGAAGCGAATGAGAATACCGAGGACTTTTTTCTAGCGGGCCGTTCATTGGGCAAATTCTATCAGTTCTTCTTGAACTTTGGAGCGGGTACGAATTCGGATCAGGCAGTTGCGGTGACGCGCGAAACCTATCGCCAGGGAGTAGGAGGTATATGGATACAATTTATCGTGCTTTTCCTGACGCCGTTTTATTGGTTCACGGTCTTGCTCTACCGCCGCTCCCGATTGACGACTATCGGCGACTTTTTCACCGAGCGCTTTCGCAGCCGAGCTCTGGGAGGCGGCTATGCGGCCTTCATTTTGTTTTGGGCCTTCGTCAGCGGCGGGGTGGGCTACATGGTGGCAGGCAAGACGATGATGGCGATGACGCCCAAGCCTGCCGAAGTCTTGACGGTGGAGGAGCAGACGGTGATCGAGGAGTTCAAGGAGCTTCAGGCGTTGAAGATTCTCACCGCGAATGAAAGAGATGATACGAGCCAAGCGCGCTATGAGGTCTTGAGGCAAAAGGAACTCCGGGGCGAGCTGAAGTCATTTTACTCTTATACCGATCCCATCATTTTCTATATTATATACGGAGTTATCGTAGCGGTTTATACGATGATGGGGGGCTTTAGGGCTGCTGCGATAACGGACTCGATTCAGGGAATTTTGATTATCGTATTCTCCCTGATTTTGATTCCGTTGGGCCTAGCGCAATTGGGGGGATTCTCTGGATTGCATGCGACGGTACCGGAATTCAAGTTCGAGCTCTTCGGCTCTGTAGCGATGAGCGATTATGGCTGGTATACAATTATGGCCATGGCCTGCGCCAATCTTACCTCTATCATTGCCTCGCCGCAGTTCATGCAGACCGCTGGTTCGGCCACCAATGAGAATTCAGCCCGGTTCGGTATGATAGGCGGCATGTTCCTGAAGCGCTTCCTTATGCTGTTCTGGATCCTGGCAGGCCTTATCGCGATCGGGCTTTATGCCGGGAAGATTCACGATCCGGATCTTGCTTGGGGTTTCATGAGCCGCGAACTTTTGCTCCCCGGAGCGATGGGCTTGATGTTGGTGGGAATCCTGGCGGCCAACATGTCGACCCTTGATGCGGTTTCGGTAGCGAATTCGGCGCTTTTCATTCGGAACCTTTATCAGCCCTGGAAACCCGGTAAATCCGAAGAGCATTATCTTAAAGTAGGACGCATTGCGATTTGCGCCTGTCTTCTCGGAGGGATCGGCGCTGCGGTCTACGTGGATAACCTCTTGGAGTTATTTAAATATTTCATCTCTGTCCCTGCCATATTTGGGGCGCCTATTTGGTTGGGCTTTGTGTGGCGACGTTTGACGAAAGCGGCGGTGGTGATTGAGGTGATCCTTTGCTTTTTATTATTTGCGATCATTCCGAATCTCTTTCTCGGATTTGATTGGGCCAGGAAAAATCCGGATTTTCTTGTTCAAACGGAGACTTATACGCACGCCTATAAGCAATCGGCGACCAAGGAGGACGTGGCCTTGGGTCGGGCCGAATCGGTGGGCGATACCATAATGAAGGAAGCCGTGATTGAGCCGCGCGGCATCTTTTTCGAGAAGGTGGTACGCGAGGATCCCGAGGATCCGAATTCGGCTATGATGGGTATGGGACGCTTTGAGGCGGAGATTTGGGTCATGAGTTGGTTGGGAATCGACTTTACGACTTTCAATAAGTCTCAACTGGTGGCCGCTCGATTTTTCTTCAACGCTCTCTTCCCTTTCGCCGTATTGATCCTCGTTTCGTATCTGACGCGACCGATTGACAAGGAGCGTCTCGATTACATCACCAGCAAGATCTACACGCCGGTTCACTCCGATCCGATTGAGGACGAAAAGGCTGTAGCGGAAGCGGCGACTCATCCAGAGACCTTGTCCAGCCGTAAGCTTTTTCCGAATACGAATTGGGAATTCGCCAAGCCGGATAAGGTGGATTTTTATGGGTTCGGCGGGAGTTGCGCGATTGTCGGAGTCGTTATCTTCTGTCTCTGGCTGATGGTGACGATCGGGTCGAACTAGGACTGCTGAACAAGTGACCAAACAATCGATACAGGGCGCGAAATGAAAAAGAGAGCTGATAGCAAGGGATGGGTGGCCTGCTGGGTAGACGTGGGAGATGGGGTCAAGGTTTTGCGAAAGATCAGGGAGAGTACCCTCTATGATGGATCTACGGTGATTACGTCAATGCGAGTGG
>JBCCZW010000052.1:0-12471 GCA_039186805.1 Verrucomicrobiota bacterium | reverse complement strand
GGATTTCTATGGCGAGGATCGTGCGATTGATCGCCAGCAGCTCTCCGAGGCAGAGCAGGTTTTAGAGCGGATCAGCGATGAGACGGGAGGCGTGTTTCGGCGTGCGACCGACTACGAGTCCTTGAAGGGGATCTACGAAGAGATCAACGTCCTTGAGACATCGAAGATCGAGACGAGGAGCTTCGAAATCGTTTCCGAAGTTTTCTGGGCGCCGCTCGCTTTGTCTCTTGTCGTTCTGGCGGCGTGGATGTTGCTTAATTCAACTTGGCTGAGGGTTGCGGAGTGAAGGGGTTCGTCTTTCAGGAGGTTTGGGTTTTGGCTTTGTTGGGAGGTATCCCTTTTCTGTGGTGGGTTTTTGGGTACGCCCGCAGAAAGCGGGAAAGCGCTCGGTCGATGATTGGGGGAGAGAGCCAAGGCAAATCTTCCGCGGCTTGGAGAGACTGGGCTTGGCTCGGCGTTTACAGCTTGCTAGCGGTAGCCCTGGCGCGGCCTGGCTACGATCCGTCGCGGATGTCTACGTCGGTGGCGGGACGGGACGTGGTATTCGTCTTGGACGTTTCCCGGAGCATGTTGGCTCAGGATGCCTATCCCTCTCGTTTGGAGGCGGCAAAGCAGGGTATTCGGGATTGCCTGGAAGGCTTTAGCGGGGAGCAAGCGGCCTTGGTGATCTATGCGGGAAGTTCCTCGATCTCATGCCCGTTGACGGCCGATTACGAATTCTTGAGTTATATGCTTTCGCAGACCCAGACCCGCAGCGTGGACTTTGGCGGGACTCTGTTGCTTTCGGCGATAGAGAAAGTGGTGGATCAGGTCTTGGATGAGAAGCGGAGGGGGTATCAGGATCTGGTGATTTTGACCGATGGGGAAGACTTCGGGCCGGAGATGAGTCGGGTGAAGGAGCTGACGCAGGAGAAGGGAGCCTCGTTGTTGGTCGTCGGGTTGGGGAATCCCGAAAAGGGGGCGACGATTCCGGTGGTTCTCGATTCGGGAGAGATGGGGCGTTTGCAGCATAAGGGCGAGGTGGTTTACACGCGTCTGGAAGCGGATTCGTTGAAGGAGCTGGTAGTGGCGGATCCAAATAGCGAATACTATGAAGCGGGCACTTCGCCATTCTTCTTAGGCGAGGTCTATCGCGACTTTGTGGCAGATAAGGAGATTTCGGATACAGGGGGAGATTCCGTTTACATCGTCTACCAGGAGGGAGCGTTTTGGCTGATGCCTTTCGCTTTGGGTTTAGCCCTCTTGGCGATTAATGGTTGGCCGCGTTGGGCAGGGAGAGCTTCGTTGGGAGCTTTCATTTGCTTGATCCTGGACGAGGGGGGCTTAGGAGCTCAGGAGGGCAGACCGCCCACGTTCGAGGTCGCGGTGGAGATGTTCGAATCGAGCGATTTCAAGGAAGCGAGTATCGTATTTGGGGAACTCCATGAAGAGGCGCTTGAGGAGGGCGCGCTTTCTTTGGAAGGGTTGTCCGCGCTCTCCTTTAATGAAGGCTTTTGCTTGGAGCTGCGGTCATTGGAGACGAAGGTTGAGTCGACTGCCTTGGCTTTGGATTACGCTCTGTCGGCGAGAGAGTCGTTTATGCGCAGTCTCCGCGAGAATCCGGCTCAGCGGGAGGCGATCGCGAGGTTGGAGGGTCTTTTCCTTTTGATCGGGGAGCTGGAGCGGAAGTTGGAAGAAGAAGAGGAAGAGCGCCGGAAACAGCAGGAGCAAATCCAGTCATTGCTGGAGCGACTGCAGGTTCTGCTGGATAAGCAACTTAGTTTGAGGGGCGAAGTGGCAGAGTTGGATATCAGTCGGAGATCCAACCCGAGCAAGTCGCAGACCATGTATGATAAGACAGTCGCGGAGAGAAAGGCGAATGCTGCAGAACTCCCCAAGAAGCAAGGAGAGCTCTTAGGGGAGGGGGAAGGGATTTACACCGATATGAAGAAACTGGATACGGATTTGAAAGAGTTAGAGGTCGCTTCAGGAAGGGCGGTCAGCGCGAATATTGAAACGGTGATGGCGACGCCCATGGTTTTGATGAGCGAGGCTTTGGATGCTAAGATGTTGGCGCGCGGCGAGTTGGCGGATAGCCAGGGCTGGCCCAAGGCGAGAGGGTTCCAGACGAAGGCGGTGGAGAAGATTAAGGAGATACTGGATTTGTTTGCTTCTGACGAAAGCGAGGGAGACGATTATGAAGGGTGGGACGACGATTGGGATGAGGACTCAAGTTCCGATGGCGGCGGGGGGGTGCCTTCATCGATGGCGATGGAGGGCGATCTCAGGGCGAATTCGTTGATGCAGCCCTTGCCGGTGCCGAATTTCTCGGTCGAGGACATCTTGCTGGAGGAGATGGGCAACCAGCAGTTCAGGCAGGAGAAGCGCGCGGAAGCGAACGCAGGAAAGGTGGAGAAAGACTGGTGATACGCTTGGCAGCAGTTTTGCTGATTTTGGTTGGCTCTTGGGCTTCCGCTCAGGAGGCCGTCACTTCCGAGCAGGTGGAAGTGGAACTGAAGGATGCGAGCTGGTTTACGGATGAGTTGGGCCAAGCAGTGGTTTATTTGCCTGCGACGAGCGAACCCGTGTGGAGTCCGCCCTACGATGATGCGTCGGTGCGCTTCTATGGCGTAGACTATATCGCGTTGAAAGATGATCCTCGGGGAACGATAGCGGCGGTGGTGGACTTTCTCCCGCGTAAGGAAGGCTTGAATACATTGCCTAAGATTCGATTTGAGGGGGAGGGAAAGGTTTGGGAGACAAGGCCGAGACAGTTTCTGGTGGGGGGTGTTCGGCAGTCGGCGGATCTGGAGATTAAGGTATTGCCCGAGAAGCGGAGGGTGTATCAAGGGGAACCGCTCCGCTTGGATTTCGAGATTCGCACTCGTTTTCAGTTCGGGCGTTTGAGGGACTTAAGGCTTTCGCCCTCGATCGTGAATGCCGACGGCGTGGAGTTATTCGTACCGCGGAGCGCGGCACTGGAGGAAGAGCAAGTGGGCATTCCGGTGGCCTCTCGGCGGGTGATCGCGAGGGAGCGAACGGAGAGAGACGAGGAGGGGCGCGAATGGCTTTCGATCACCTTCTCGCTTTTCGCGCGTTTTGAGGAGGAGGGGCTTTACGAGGAGTCGGACTTGACGATGCGTTGTTCTCGCTTGTTGGATCGCTCCGTATCCAGTAATCGCTATGCTGCTTACTTTAGCAATGGTCTTTTCGAGCGGCCCGAGCGCGGGGAGCCCTATGAAAAGTACGAGGCGAGAGGGGAGTCATTTTCGATTGAAGTGGCGGCCTTGCCGGAGGAGGGAAAGCGAGCGGACTTCAGTGGTTTATTTAGCCCGATCGCGTTTTCGGTAAAGGCCTCACCCGAAAAGATGGAGGTCGGACAGTTGGTGGATGTGGAGATCGAGTTGAAGGCGACGGTGGCGTCGGAGATGTTGGCGATACCGGACTTGTCCCGCCAGAAGGGCTTGCGGCATCGTTTTTGGGTGGGGCAGGAGGTTGGCGAACTGTGGAAACCTCGAGGCAGAATTTTCAAGGCGAGGGTCCGGCCCTTGTCCGAGTCGGTGGCGTACGTGCCAAGTTTGAGTTTCCAGGTTTTCGATTCCGACAAAGGCGCGTATCGGGAGCTTAGGACCAAGTCGATTCCGATCGAGGTGGGAGCGTCGGATGGAAAGGGGTTTTTCGATGCGAGCGCGATCCCGGGAGGGACGGAATTAGCGGAAGCAGCGGAAGGGGGAATTTGGCATAACAAGAAAGTGAATACGATGAGTGGAATAATGAATGGCGCGGTTTCTGTTTTGGCGGACGGGTTCTGGTGGATCGTGGTGCTTTGTCCGATTACTTTTTTCGTAGCGCTCCCATGGATACGAAAGGCGCATCGAAGAGCGATGGATGCGGGGTTTCAGACGAGGAAGAGAGCGCTTGCGACGCTCAGGCGGGAATTGGCGATGGGGCGCAATCCTGTTGCGGCGTTTCGCGCGTTTCTAGCGAATTGCTGCGATCGCGAGGCGAGCGCCTTTACCGCTAGCGATGCTGAGAAGGCACTGTTGTCGCGCGGCGTTGCCAGCGAAATCGTGGACGAGGCAAGGGCTTTGATGCAGAGCGACGAGGCCTCGGTTTTCGGGAAAAAAGAAAAGAAGGAGAACGCTCGGGGCGAGGAGGCTACGCGTCTGGCGGTTCGGGTCTTTCAAGCTCTTGGCAAGGGACTTCTGCTTTTGGCGATGTCATTGATCATCTGCAGCGGCGGCGATTTGCGCGGCGAGGAGGCGATCTCAGACGCGGAGGAGCTTTTTGCCGACGCTTTGCAAATGGAGGGAAAGAGCGTGGACTCCAATGCGGTGGAAGCGGCGTTCGTGGAAGCCGCTATTGCGTTTGAGGCGATTGCGGACAAGGGGAAGGCCAGCGGAATCGCTTATTACAATTCGGGAAATGCTTGGCTAAAGGCAGGCGAGCTGGGTCGGGCGATTGGCGCGTATCGGAGGTCGCTCGCGTTCCGACCTTTTGATGAAGAAGTCGCGGAGAATTTAGAGGCGGCGAGAGCGCTTTGCGTGGATGCCTTTCAGGAAGAATTGGAATCGCCTCAGACGCCCCTGCGTTGGTGGCTGGCGGCGACGGCCTTGGTATGGTTGGCGACTTGGCTGGTAGCGGGGCTGTGGGCGAGATTCGGGACTCGTTGGCTTAGGCTGCTGGTCTATGGTTGCGGTGGAGCGTCCGTCTTCCTTTTAGCGACTTTGTGTATGAATTTTTTGGATACAGAGGAGGAAGGTGTTTTGATCGCCTATGAGTCGGTGGGCCGAAAGGGGCCCGGGTATGGTTATGCGGAGGTGTTTTCCGGACCCTTGCACAGCGGCTTGGAATTCGCGATTCTCGAGGAACGGGACGATTGGCTTAAGGCTCGCTTGCCTAATGGCGAGATTTGCTGGTTCCAATCCGATTCGGTGGATCGCTTGGGTCTGCTTTAGTAGAAGGTGACCTGGGTCAAGCGGACGAAGGATGCGGGCTTGATTGCGGAACAGGAGCTGCCGCTATCAAATTTAAGGTGAGTTCGTGGTGGTCAACCGCGAGCGTTCCCTTTGATAATCTGCCCTATGCTCCGAAATACCGTTTTCTCGATTGCCCTTGTTTTAGGCGTTTTGCTCGCCCGCGCCCAACAGCCCAACGTGCTGTGGATTAGTTGCGAGGATATCAGTCCTCATTTGGGATGTTATGGGGACCCGCATGCGATTACCCCTCACCTAGACAAGTTGGCTTCCGAAGGGGTGCGTTTCGCCAATGCGTTTACCACCTCGGGCGTGTGCGCGCCTTGTCGGAGCGGAATTATAACGGGTATGTATCAGACGACGCTTGGGACGCAGCATATGCGTGGGCGGGCAAAGCTGCCTCCAGAGGTAAAGCCGTTCTCGACTTACTTGCGGGAGGCGGGCTACTATTGTTCGAATAATAGCAAGGAGGATTATCAATTCGATACTCCGAAGGAGGCTTGGGACGACTCCAGCGGCAGGGCGCATTGGCGGAATCGGCCGAGAGCTGATCAGCCATTTTTTTCCGTCTTCAATTACACGGGTTGCCACGAAAGCGGAATTGCGAGCGACCAGAAGTATGAAGAGGTGACTAAGGATTTGCGGCCGGAGCAGCGTCAGGATGCCTATGCATTGACGACCTTTCCGCCGTACTATCCTGATACGCCCGACGCTCGAGAGAATTGGAAACGTAATTACGAACTCATTACAGCGATGGATGCATGGGCAGGCGACTTGATCGCTCAGTTGAAGGCGGATGGGTTGTATGAAAACACGATCATCTTTTATTGGTCGGATCACGGGGTTGGCTTGCCGCGGGCAAAACGTTGGCTGTACGACTCGGGGACGCATGTACCGCTCATCGTTCGCATTCCGGAAGCCTTGAGGGTAGAAGGGCAGGGAGTTGCGTCCAGCGTCTCTACGCAATTGGTGAGCTCTATCGACTTTGGTCCGACTGTGATGAATTTGCTAGGTCTGGAGGCTCCTGGGCATATGCAGGGCAAGCCGTTTCTGGGGACTAACCTTGGGGAACCCAGAGAGTACGTGTTTGGAGCGCGCGATCGGATGGACGAGCGTTATGATATTATCCGGATGGCGAGAGATAAGCGCTTCAAGTACATCCGGAATTACGAGCCGCTGAAGACTTATTATCAGTACATGAATACGCCTGAAAAGGGTACGACGATGGCTGACTTGAGGACTCTTCATGAAGAGGGAAAATTGAGTCCGGAGGCGGATTTCTATTTCTCGCCGACCAAGCCGGTAGAGGAGCTGTATGATACGGAGACCGACCCTCATGAGCTGAAAAATCTTGCGGACGATCCCAAGTATTTGGATACGCTAGGCCGTTTGCGCGAGGCGCATTTAGCCTGGGTGAAGCAGACGAAGGATACGGGCTTGATCGCGGAACCCATTTTGATTGAACGGGAAAAGGAGATCGGGCACCGCTACGGAATTCTGAGGCAAATGACGGACGCGGGATTCTCGAATCGTTTAGCGGATATCGCGGTCGACGCTTCGGAAGGGAAGAAGGCGTTGCCTAGATTGCGGAAGGGGCTTTCGGATCGCGAAGCGGCTGTTAGGTATTGGGCGGCGGTGGGCATCGGCAATATCGGTGAAGCGGCTCGGAAGGCGGAGCCAGATATCATTGACGCTTTGGGAGATGAGTCAGCGGTGGTGAGAATCGCGGCGGCCCGTGCTTTGTGTCGCATGGAGAAGCCGGAGAGAGCTTTGCCCGTCTTGACCAAGGAACTTGAGGAGGGAGCCCAATGGGAGCGTCTGCATGCGGCGATCGTTCTCGATGAGATTGACGAGATGGCGCGTCCGGTGATTGAGGAGATGCATGCGGCTTTGATTCCCAAGGAGGAATTGTATCAGAGAGGGAAATACGTTGTGCGAGTGATTAATCGGGCGCTGAATCAACTGGAGGGTACGGATCGAGAGGTAAGGTGATGCGGGTCGCAGAGCGGCTGGGGTAGAGGTCGGATGCCGGAGGTCGGATGTCGGAGGTCAGGGAGGATGGGGTTTGGGGGTGCCGGGTCGGCGCCCCGGCCTACAGGGGGTTGGCTGGTTTGCTGGGGCGCTCTTTTTATTGTTGGAGCGGGGAGGAGCTGATGAAGTCGCTCATTGCTCGAAAGATGATGGATACGGAGATTGCTCCGGGGTCGGGGTGACCGAGGGACTTTTCGCCTAGGGTTTTGGCGCGGCCCATGGTGGCGATCATGTCTTTGGTTTTCTCCATGCCGGCTTCGGCTCCAGCGGCAACTGCGGCGAAGGCCGCAATAGTCGTTTTTTCTTTGCTGGCTTCTGCGGCTTCTTTGGCGCCGATGAGGGCATCGACCATTGTCTTGTCGCCCGGTTTGGCGCCTCCCAGATTGGTAACGCCTTCGTAGGCGGCGGTCAGAAAGGTTGAGAGGGCAGGGGCGTCCATCGTTTCCAGTTGGGTTAAGGACATTCCGCCGCTTTGAAAGAGCATGCCCATGACGGCTCCGGAGGCTCCGCCCATCGATGCCATCAAGGCCATACCCGTGGTGGTGAAGACTTCTCCGACGTCTTTCGGCTCGAGGGTTTGCAGCTGAGCTTTGGCGGCGGTGAAGCCTCGCTGCATTCCGAGGCCATGGTCGCCGTCGCCGAGTTTCCGATCCGCTTCCGAAAGAAGGGATTCGTTTTGTATAATAATATCGGATACGGAGATAAGCATCTCCTTGATCTCGGATGGAGAGAGCGTTCGGTTATCCATAGCGGGGAATCTTGTTGGTAGGATGCTAGGCTTTGCCTAGTTTGGTGTAGCCGAGCGATGAACAAGGAGCATCCCAGAGCGGCTTAAGGGTATCGTTCATTTTGGTGAGACTGAGCGAGATTCCGGCCATTTCCTGGCAGGTCACTAGTGGGCCGAGGAGAACATCGTAGATGCGGATATTTTTCTCGGCGAGGAGCGCTTTGACTTTTTTGAGAAGAATGAGGCACTCCATCATGGTGGTCGAGCCGAGGCTGTTGACGAAGACGAGGACTTCGTCATCGGCGCCGATCGGGAGGTCGTCCGCGAGGATGAGGTCTACCATTTTTATAGCGAGATCGTCGGCGCGCATCATCTTGTCGATACCTACGCCTTGCTCCCCGTGGATACCCATGCCGATTCCGATGGAATCCTCGTCGAGGTCGAAGGTCGGTTTGCCGGTAGCGGGTATAGAGCCGGGAGCCATGGCGACCCCAATTGAACGGGTGTTGTCGCGGGCGTTGGTGACGAGGGCGACGAGTTCTTCGAGCGATTGGGCTTTGTCGGCTGCGGCTCCGGCCATCTTGACGATGGGGATAAGGCCGGCGATACCGCGGCGTTTGTCTTTTTCGGTGGGGGTAGCGGAGGCCACATCATCCCAAATGAGAACGGTCTCGACCTTGATGCCTTCGGCGGCCGCGAGTTGGGCGGCGATTTTGAAATTCATGACGTCGCCGGCGTAGTTGCCATATAGATACAGGACGCCATTGCCTTTATTGACGGCCCTGGTGGCTTCCAGCATTACATTGGGAGGAGGGGCGGCAAAAATGTCTCCGCAAGCCGCGCCGTCTGCCATTCCGGGGCCGATGAGTCCGTGGTAGATGGGCTCGTGTCCCGCTCCTCCGGCGACGAGCAGGGCCACTTTGTTTTCCGCGATATCGTTGAGGGCGATGGCACCGGGGCTGACTTGGGTGACGGATCCGTTGTAGTAATCGACAAGGCCATCGACGAGTTCGCTTGCGGCGTTAAGGGGGTCGTTGAGAAGTTTCTTCATAGCTTAGGTATAGCGTTTTCGATAAGCGGCGGGAGTGGTATGGAGAACGCGGAGAAAGGATCGGGTGAAGTGGCTCTGGTCGTAGAAACCGCAATCCATGGCGATAGCCGAAATAGGAGCATCGCTCTGGCTAAGGAATGTGCAGGATTTTTGGATACGGAAACGGTTGAGATATTGGATCGGGGTAAGGTGAAAGCTCTTCTTGAAATTTCTTTCGAAGGCGCTGAGGGAGAGTCCGCACTCCTTGGCGAGTTCGCTCACTTTGATTTCGCCCGAGTAGTTGCTGGATATATGCTCGATGGCGCGGTCGAGAGCGGTGCGGTGGAGGTGGTTGGCGTTGCCTTCGAATTTGCGGGTGATGCCGGCCAGTCCGCAGACGTTTCCACTGTCGTCGTAGAGGGGAACTTTGTTGGTGATGTGCCATTGGATAAGGCCGTGGGAAGTGGTGATGAGCTCGACTTTGTTTTGGATGGCTAGGCCCTCTTCGATGACTCGTTTGTCGTCGGTAGCGTAGCTTTGCTCAATGTCGTCTGGGAAGAAGTCCGAGTCAGGGCGGCCAACTATGTCTTCGATTGAGTCGAGTCCCATGAAGTCCGCCAGTTCTTGATTGACATAGACGAAGTGCCGGCTCGCGTCTTTGACGAAAAAGAGAATACCGGGTAGGCAATCGAGAAGCAGTTGTCCTGTATTCAAAATCCCATGATGCTTGATAAATACGGATAAGGAATCAGCTGCGGGAGGGATCGGCATGGTTGGAAGAAACGAAGCGAGATCTTAGGAGAACATGCGAAATGGCGGCAAGGGCTTTGTTGTTAAATCGAAGGTGGAATTAGAGAGATGATGGGGCATCGGGCTTACGCCCGATGATACTTTTTGGGTGGGCGCCCTGGCCTGCAATTTTTCGAAGGGAGCCTAAGCTCAGCTACTGATGATGGGCGCGAGGTGTTCTTGGCAGTATTCGCCGTCATGGAGGGTGACTCCGTCTGGATCTTCGATGGCGGCATCTGCTTCGTCTTCGCAAATGATCCAGCCTTCGAAGTCGCGATCGGCGAGCCATTGGGTGATGCTGCGAAAGTCGACATCGCCTTCGCCCATAAGGGCCCATTCGGGGTTGCCGTCCCAGTCCTTGTAGTGGACGTGGTTGATGAGCGGGGAGAATTCCTTCATCTTGCCGAGAGGGTCCATGCCGCCATTGATGATGTGACCCACGTCGGGCGTCCAGCCTGTGACGCTTGCGTCGAGTCCGTTGAGGATGACTTCGTAGTCTTCTTCGGTACGATTGATAGAGGTCTCGGGAGAGTTGGGATGGAAAGAGCAAGTCAGGCCGGCGTCGGCGGCGCGTTTGGACACGGCGTTAACGTTGGCGACGAGGTTGAGGCGGCGTTGTTCGAGATCGTGGCGGCCGCTTGGCAATTGGACCGTGCAGAGTGGAGCGCCGGGGAATTGCTTGAGGGTTTCGATAACGGCGTCTGCTTGGCGGCGTTCGTCTTCCGTTTCTTCAGGATTGTTCCAATCGAGAACGAGGGCGATACCGGCGAGCTGTACTTCGTGTTGGGCGAGCTTGTCGGCGAGCTTTGCAGGATCTGCGAGATCGCCCATCCAGAAGTGCATGGGCTCGATTCCTTTGAAACCTGCTTTTTCGACGATTTCGATCATGTGGCCGAGCTGGTTGTCGTAAGCTTTGCCGGTTTCGCGCATGAACCAGGTATAGACTTCAGCGCCTAATAGTATTTTGGACATTTTAGAGGATTGTTTTGGGTTAGACTGTAAGGTTTTCTGGATACGCGTTCGCTTCCCAGCCTTGAGCATTGCGTACATCGATCATGGCTTTGAGTATCGTATTCCAGGTGTCGGGGGATTCTAGGGTCGCGTTGGGAAACATGCAGCCATCCCAGCAGATGTGCTTGATACCGCGATCTGCGGCTCCTTCGAACCAGTAGCTCGAGCACTTCACGATGTCCAACTTGCCGTTTGGATCGTCAGCGGGACAGTGCTTGCCGGTCTTGTCATGAGAGCCTGCGCCTTTGACTGTGCCGTCGTTTTGGGCGACGTGGAAATCGATGGTCCAAGGGCGAAGGGCATCGGTCATCGTTTTGTAGGCAGCGTAGAATTCTTCTTCCGAGTAGCCTTCCTCGACCAAGGCATGCTCAGGGGCATTGTAGCCCATGAGGTAGAGGTAGGTGTGAGCGAGGTCTGCCTGGAATCCCACGGTTTCGGGCATCCCGACTTCTTCGAGAAGATTGAGCATGTCTTTCCAAGAGTGCATGCCCGCCCAGCAGATTTCGCCTTCGGCCGCTAGGCGTTCGCCGTGGTCGGCTGCGATTTGACCGGCTTTCTTGAAGGTATCGGCGATGCGGGAGGTATTACCGGTGGAGTCGGAGCGCCAGCCTTCGATGTTGCCTTCGGCGGAGTCGATGCGGATGAGACCGTATTGGCGAACGCCGTGATCGTTGAAGATCTTAGCGAAGCGGCATGAGGTTTCGATCGCTTCGAGAAACTGGCTTTGCTGCGCGTCGCTACCCATGGCGGAATCGCCCACGGTGCCGGGCCAAACGGGCGCGACGAGAGAGCCGATGCTGAAGCCGTAGCTCGCAACTTTATCGGCGATCGCTTTGATCTCGTCATCGCTGGCTTCGGGATCGGTGTGGGGATGGAAGAGGAAGCAATCGACGCCGTCGAACTTTTGACCTTCGACTTCGGCGGCTGCAGTGAGTTCAAGCATGCGATCGAGAGTGATGGCGGGTTCGGCTCCAGGTTCGTCGCCGCCTTTGCCGACGAGTCCGGGCCACATGGCATTGTGGAGTTTCGGGTAGTTCATAGATGTCACTAAATTTTGGTTACAATAAAGTTTCCTCTGGATTACTGGGCGAACATAGGGTCGTTCGGATTCCCTCCCGATAGGAGATAGGCGAGCAAATCCTGGAGTTCTTCTGGGTTGAGGCCGTTGATGAGTCCTGAGGGCATCATCGATTTGCTGTGAGTCGTCACGGATTGAATTTCGGAGTTGCGTATGCGGAGCCTCTCATCGGGCATCATCGGGTTGGCCGTGACCCAAGTGTTGGGACCCTTCTTTTCGAGTATCTTGGCGACAAGCGTACTGCCGTCCGTCATTTTGATGGCGTCGAAAGTGTATTGATCGCTCACGACCTTGGAGGGCTCTATGATGTTTTCGAGAAGATCTCGAATGCTGTAGCGATTTCCGGATCCTGTAATGTCTGGGCCAATACCGCCGCCGTCGTTGCCGAAACGGTGGCACATCAGGCAGGCGGTCGATTCGAACATGGACTTGCCGCGCTCGAAGTTTCGGTTTTCCAGCTTTTCTGGCATGAGCTTAAGGGCTCCTTCTACGGTGTAGTTTTGGCCGGGACCTTGAGGCGGGATGGAACCGGTCACGAAGGTGTGAGCTGGCGGTGTAGAAAGGTTCTCGAGTAGGCTGAGCTCTGCGGCGGGAGCGATGTTGTCGAGCGCTTCTTGGCGGATTTTGCGGAGGAAACCGCTGAAGCTGGCGCCGCCTTTCCACGTGTAGGTGGTAGAAAACCAGGTGAAGAATTGTTCGCGGAGACCGGGCGTCCAGCCGGCGGTCGCGTTTCTCAAAATATAGGCTAGGGCGATCTGCTGACGGTCTGGGCGGGTATCGCCGACTTCGGCGACGACTTTGCCGTAGTGGTCATTGCGGGCGATGAGAGCCGCTCCGCCCAGTTCTTCGG
>JBCCZW010000051.1:0-12472 GCA_039186805.1 Verrucomicrobiota bacterium | reverse complement strand
GTACATCTCGCCGATGATCTCGTTGAAGCTCCCGTAGTTTGGATACACGAAGGAGACGAGTTCGAAAGCTTCGAAAGCGTGGTCGATCTTATTGCGCTTTAGCTGGATTTGGGCTGTGCGGTAGATCGCTTCCGGCGCATATTGGCTCTTGGGAAATTTCTTTTGAACCCGCTTATATTTCCCTAGGGCGGTTTTGTATCTGCCTTTTTCCTCGGCGGCGCGCGCGTCGTTCATCCAGCGGAGAATTTTGCTTATCTCCTCCGGCAAGAGACCGGATAGTTCGACTTCATCGGAAACATAGCCGGTGTCCGGGCTCCAGGTAAGGTTCGCGGCGTTGAGACTGACTGCAGCGAAGAGGAAAGTGAAAATCGGGTATAAGAACCGCATAACTGAGTGTGCAAAGAAAGGGTGGGGTGGTAATCGACTCAAGACAAAGTTGGGGTATTTTTGTCCCATTTTAGAAGGGCAGATCCCCAGGTGAGACCCGCTCCGAAAGCAAGCATAAGGACGGTGTCTCCTTTTTGTAGTCTGCCGGAACGATAGGCCTCGTCGAGCGCGATGGGGATGGAAGCTGCTGAGGTGTTTCCGTATTTTTGGAGATTTAGGAAAAACTTGTCCATTGATAGTTCTAAGCGCGATGCGATGAGATCGATTATTCTCAAATTCGCTTGGTGTGGGATCACGCAATCGAGTTGGTCACTCGAAACCTCATTTTGTTCAAGAATTTGCACGGCAGCTTGTTCCATCACCTTCACGGCGAGCTTGAAAACCTCTTTGCCCCGCATTCGCAGGTATTTTTCGTCTTGGTAGAGAACGTCGCCGTTTGTTCCGTCGGCGCCCAGCTTGAAGTCGATTATTCCGTTCTCAGATTTTTCCGATCGACTCAGGACGGCCGCTCCTGCCCCGTCGCCGAATAGGACGCAGGTGGTGCGGTCTTTCCAGTCGAGGATGTCTGAGAGTTTCTCCGTGCCGATGATGAGAGCGTTGCGATAGCGCCCGCTTTTGAGAAGCGCTGAGGCGACTTCCATGATGTAGAGGAAACCGGAGCAAGCGGCCTCGATGTCCATGCACATGGCATCCGTGATGCCAAGCTTGCTTTGTATCAGGCAAGCAGTGGCGGGAAATGCTTTATCGGGCGTGATGGTGGCCGCGATGACGATGTCGATATCCTCAGGATCCAACCCGGCGTCTTCGATCGCTCGTTGCCCAGCGATCGCGCCCAAGTCTGAAGCCTTCTGATCTTTGTCTGCGATACGGCGTTCTTTGATGCCAGTGCGGGCGAAGATCCATTCGTCCGAGGTATCGACGATTTTTGCTAAGTCGTGGTTGGTGAGGGTTTTATCTGGCGCATAGGAGCCTGTGCCCCGAATGACTACCTGAGGTGTCGCTGAACTCATGCGCGTTTACTGGATGGGAAAGAAAGCTGATCAGGCAATCCGCAAATATCAAAAAGAGTTAGGGCTTAGGGCGTTCCGGCGTAGAGTACATTATTTGCTTTTTCGATGTCGGCGATGGATACGCTCGTCAGATCTTTGGAAACGATTTCGTTGGCGATGCGGATGGCATTCATGACGGCTTCCGCGTTTGAGGAACCGTGGGCTTTGAGTACGTTGCCCTTGAGGCCCAGGAGAGGCGCGCCGCCGTAGCGCTCGGGTTTGAGCTGGTCTTTGATTGCGTCCCAGGCGCCTTTGGAAAGTCCGTAGCCGAGCATGCGAAGGGGGCTTTTCTTGACTTCGTCCGCGTAGAAATCCTTGAGAAGGGTGAAGACGGATTCGCAGGATTTGAGGACCACATTGCCGGTAAAGCCGTCACAGACGACGACGTCGACCACGTCGTCGAAAAGTTGGAAACCTTCGACCGGGCCCTTGTAGTTGATGACATGCGGAATTCTTTTTAGGAGCTCGTGCGATTTGTTGGTGAGGTCGTTGCCTTTACCTTCCTCGGTGCCGATGTTCATGAGACCGACGCGCGGGTTATTTACGCCAAGGACGTGCTTCGCGTAATCGCTGCCGAGGACCGCGTTGTGAACGATGTGTTCGGCTTTAGCCTGCGGATTGGCGCCTGCGTCCACCAAAACCCAATGGCTGGTGCGATTGGGCATGACGCTGGCGAGGGCGGGTCTTTCGACCCCGCTCATTGTGCGGAGCTTGAGGGTGCCGCTGGCCATTAGGCTGCCGGTGTTACCGCAGCTAATAACGACGGAAGCTTTGCCTTCTTTGACGAGCTCGATCGCTCGGAGCATGCTGGCGTCTTTCTTTCGCTTCATCGCCATGAGCGGCTTATCATCCATGGTGATGACTTCGGAAGCGTGGTGAATGGAAAGTTTCGGGTGGTCGGCGAGTCTTGCGTCACTCACCAATGAAGCAAGAATCTCTTCTTTGCCGACGAGTATGATAGCGTGTAGGTCAGGGAGGGTATCCAGCGCCAGCTTCACCGCCGCCACAATTTCGGCGGGGCCTTTATCTGACCCCATCGCATCGACGGCGATGCAGGAACCCCCCTGATCGGACATAAGCGTTACGGTTAAAACTCGCGATTAGTGCCAAGCCCGTTCACGCGCTACATTATGTAGAAGCGTCGAGAACTTGGCGGCCGCGGTACATTCCGTTATTCGGGTTTACGCGGTGCGGGCGGAATGCGGTTCCGTCGATTGGATCCTTTGCCAATTCTGGCAATTCGAATCGGTTTGCTCCACGACGGAGACGGCTGCGGCGCTTGGATTGCTTACGTTTTGGATTAGCCATTTTTCGTAAAGGTGAAAATTTTCGGTTTTTTCTCGGTAAATGAGGAAAAGGGAGGGGTGATAATGGTCGGCTCCTGACCCGTCAAGTTATAGTTTCAAGAAGGTGACGGTATTGCGGAGAAAGTCGGAATATTGGGAAATTCAGGTTCGGGATCAAGTTTGGGCCGCTGAAATTCGGAGAGATTTAGCGTTGTTTTAGCTCTATGGGCTACTTAGTGCTTGGTTTCTATGGAGCTTAACGACCTCACCTCGCTCGTTTCTTCCGATACGGACCTGACCAGCGCTCAAGCAGCTGCTGCGGCTGACCTTTTAGCGTCGGCTGAGGTGGAAGTGGAAGCGAAGGCGAAGTTTCTGACAGCCCTGGCTGAAAAGGGTGAGTCTTCTTCGGAGGTGGCTGGCTTGGCGGGACGGTTTCGGGAGTTGGCGCGAGACCCCGGATTGAGCGAATGGCAAGATCAAGCGATCGACGTTTGCGGGACGGGCGGCGATAAGCAGGGGACGTTTAATGTAAGCACGACGGTGACTTACGTGATTGCCGCGGCGGGAATTCCGGTTTTCAAGCATGGCAATCGCTCGATTACGTCGAAGTGCGGGAGCGCGAATTTGTTGGATGCTTTGGGCGTCGACTTGATGGCGGATGATGCCGTGCTCAAGAAGGCGATGGCTGAATTGGGATTCTGCTTTATGTTCGCTCCTGCATTTCACCCAGCATTCAAGGAAATTATGCCGGTGCGTCAGAAGCTGGCGGAGCAAGGGCAGCGGACGGTATTCAATATTTTGGGACCTCTTATAAATCCGGCGAAGCCCTCTTACCAATTGCTGGGCGTTTTCGGTAAGCAGGTGGTCGAATTGATGGCAGGGGCGCAGCATGAGCTCGGCTTGAAGGCCGGTTTGGTCGCTCATTGCGATTTGGGAGAAAAGGGAGGCATGGATGAATTTTCGGTTGCGGGAACTAACATCGCTCGGGGTTTTGGCTCGCTTCGAGAGGTGGATAAATCGGCAACCGCCGCTGACTTGGGATTAGCCGCTGGGGAGCTGAGTGATTTGGAGGGGGGCGACGTTGTCGAAAATAAAGAAATTCTCGCGAAACTGCTCGAAGGAAAAGCGCCGAAGGCGTTGGAAGACACCGTAGTTTTGAATACAGCTGCGGCGTTTTTCGTTCATGGACGTCACGGTTCGATTCAGGCTGGCTACGAGGAAGCCCGAGACCTTTTGCTGGGCGGAAAGACCCATGCGAAGATCGATCAGACGCGAGACTTTTACGCATCTCTATGAGTTTGAAATATTTTGGAACGGATGGGATTCGGGGCAAGTACGGGAGTTCCGTTCTCAATGAATCGATCGCTTTTAGGGCGGGTCGTTCGGCGGCGAAAGCGGCGAAACGAATGTATGGGATCGATACGCCTCTGCTGCTGATCGGTCGCGACACGCGCGCCTCAGGCGAAAGTTTGGAGAAGGCGATTGCGGCAGGATTCAAGGTCGAAGGGGGAAGAGTGGTTTCTTTGGGGATCGCGCCGACGCCTGCGGTTGCGAAGATGACGCAAGCGTCCGAAGCTTCGTTAGGCTGTTCCGTGACGGCTTCCCATAATCCGAGCTGCGACAACGGGATTAAGTTTTTCCAAAGCGAAGGCGTTAAGCCGAGCGAGGCCTTGGAAATCGAACTGGATGATGGAGTCGGAGCGGCGGACGATGCGGGTTGGCCGATGGAAGGGGAGAGCGAGATTGAGTCATTGGAAAGTCGATACGATCAATTGGTGATCGAGGCTTTCGAGAAAGGTTTTCTTAGGGGCAAGCGGATTGCTCTTGATTGCGCGAACGGAGCGATGGCGAAAGTGGCTCCTGGAGTTTTCGAGGCCCTGGGGGCGGAAGTGGTGGCTATCGCGACCGAACCCGATGGGGAGAATATCAATGATGGGGTGGGAAGCGAGCACCCCGAGGCCTTGTTGAAAGTTTTGGAAGCGGGCTCTTTCGATATGGCTTTTGCATTCGATGGCGATGGCGATCGCGTGATGGCTTTTGATGAAAGCGGCATTAAGTTGTCTGGGGAGGCGGTGATCGCTCTTTTGGCGATCGATGCGAAAGCGCATGGCGAATTGTCTAAGGATGTATTGGTGACTACAGTACAGAGCAACTTAGGCCTGGATGCAGCGATGGCTCATAAGGGGATCGGCGTGGAGCGCGTTGACGTGGGCGACAAGCACCTTTCGAGACGGATGATCGCAGATGGCTACAATGTAGGTGGCGAAGAATCGGGGCATCTGGTTCTGGGCGAGTTTTCCATGACGGGGGATGGTCTTTACGCGGCCTTGCGGATCGCTCAATCGGTGGTTCGCTCCCGGAGAGCTCTGAGTTCTTGGTCTGCTGATTATGAGGCTTTTCCGCTCGAATCGAAAGCGGTTTGGGTCAAGGCGAAACCGCCTTTGGAAACTTGCTCGAGTCTCCAGAAAGCGATTGGGGAGCTTGAGAATGAGTTGGGTGAAGACGGACGCTTATTGATTCGCTATTCGGGGACTGAGCCGAAGCTGCGATTGTTGGTGGAAGCGAAGTCCGCTGGGCAAGCCTCGGAAGCGATGAATCGCTTGTTGGATGCTTTGGAGCAAGATTCTATAGTGGAAGAAGGGCAATTAGCTAAGGCCTGAGGAATGCTGGAGAGCCGCGCAGACGATTTGAGTGATCGCGAGAGGAAGAGCTTCGCAAACGCAAAGCTGGCGATCGAACGGGGAAATTTCGAATACGCTGTGGAGATCTGCGGGAGCTTGTTGGAGTATCGTCCAGGCTGTTTGGATGTGAGGCGCGTTCTGAGGGCAGCCCAACAGCAGGTGTTTGCGAGAAGCGGTAAAGGAGTGGGGGCCCTGATTTGCAAGGCGGGCAATCTGGCAAAGGCTGCGTTGGGCTATGGCGTGATTAAGAAGAATCCCGAAAGGGCTATGGTCATCGGCGAGAGCATTTTGAATACGGATCCTTTTAATGCGCGTGGACTTTCCCTCGTCGCTCGGGGAGCTGAGAAACTTGAGCTTTTCGAAACGGAAGCGTTTTGCTTGGAGAGCATTTGCGACCGGTATCCAGATAATGTAGACAAACTGCAACGCTTATGCGAAGCGCTGATCAATGTGGGGCATGCTGATGATGCTTTGAGGGTGGCGGAACGCCTTTCGGCTTTGAGACCGGGAAATACGCGTGTGCAAGAGCTTGTGAAGTCCGCCTCGGTGGCTCACTCGATCAAAAGGGGAAAGTGGGCGAATGAAGAGGAGGACTTTAGATCGAAATTGAAGGATCAAGATGAAGCGGAGTCGCTGGAGCGGGCTAACCGCTTGAATAATGAAGGCGCGGGGATGGGAGCTGAGCTGGAAGCGTTGTCGGCGCGAACTGCCATGGAGCCTCGCAATCTCGATCAATATAAGTTGGTGATTCGGTCGAACCTGGCGAAAGAAGACTTCGGGGCGGCTGAAGAGTGGTTGGAGAAGGCTTTTCATTTACCCAGAGCTGAAGAAGACAGCGCTTTGGTGCAGCTGAAAAGCGAGCTGCGAATTCGTCAGCTCGAGCAAGAACTTTACGATTTGCGGACGGAAGCAAAGAAAAGGGGAAGCAATGATTCCGATCATCGTATCGAATTGTTGGATGCGGAGTTGTGTGGACTGAAATTGGAAGAGTCGCGGCGTTTGGTGGATCAATTTCCTAATGACTACGTGCAGCGCTTCAAGTTTGGCGAATTGCTACTGCGAAATGAGGATTTGGATTTGGCGATTCAGCAGTTTCAATTTTCGCAAAAGAGCCCGAGCTTGAAATTGAAGTCACTCGTGTTTCTTGGTCGATGCTTTATACGCAAGGGTTTGTACGACTTGGCTTTCGAGCAGCTGAATTTGGCGAACGATTCATTGAAGTCCATGGATGATTTCAAGAAAGAGGTGGTTTATGAAATCGCCGAGTGCTGCGAGAGGCTGGGCAAAAGGGAAGAGGCGATCAGCCATTACAAGTTGATCTATGCCAACGACATCGGTTTTCGCGACGTCGCTCGGAAGATCGACTCTTTCTATCAGTAGTAAATTTTCGCCTATGCGCTTATAGATATGGGCGCGAACGCAATATCGGGCGAAGTTTCGAGGGTGTGATCGAGCGACTGTTTGCGGTACTTGCTTGGTGAAATGCCGATGATGCGACAGAAGGCTTTGCGGAATGCAAGCGGATCGGTATAGCCGACTTTGTTGGCGATGGTCTCTAGATCATCTTTGCTGAGGATGAGCAAATCGGCGGCGTGGCGCATGCGGAGTATCGTGAGACGTTTTATGGGGCTGTAGTTGTAGGTTTCATGGCAGAGGCGTCGGAATTGTTCTTTGCTTATCTTTGCGATTTTAGCGATATCTTCGAGAGTCCAATCGTTGCCAAGCGATTGACGTACTTCGGACCACGCGCGGGCGAGGCGGTAATCGACTCTAGAGCGCGTAGAGTGAGCGATGCGGCGTAGGCAATCTACAACTACATCCATCCACAGCTCGAGGGTTGGCGCTTCTGAGTTGCGATTGGCCTCGTCTAGAAATCCTTTGAGGGCATGAACGATAGGCGTGGGGTTCACTGCGGTGAGGGTGGCTTCGTCGAAGGGGACGAGGAAGCGGCCGACTCTCGGCTCTTTGATTAGAAAGAAGCAAAAGCCCCAGGGTTTGTCGGGGTTTGCGAAGTAAGCGTGGGGCGTATTAGCCGGGGTAAGAAAGGCTTCGCCTTTTCTGCAGGGTCGCCATTGCCCGTGGATGTTCACCATGCCTTTACCCTCGAAAGTGACGATGATTTGACTGAATGCGGGACTGTGGCGCACGAACCGATTACCGCCTTCGGCGCGTTCTATGCCGACCATTTGAAGGCCGCGCGAGGCGATAGAAGGGTAACTATGGTGAGACTTTCTATCTCCGACGGTTCTCGGACCGAGGTTGTGATGTTCTGCAAGCTTTAGTATCTCCATCGGGGGTTAAAATCTGGTGCGTTTTTTCAGAATGGGGGATTTCGAACAAGGGTTTATTCGAGGAAACCGTTACCCGATTTTAGACCTGCTTTGTTTTGCTGAGGTTTCCCTGAAGACGATGGAGGTTTGGCGATATATCAAGGCAGAGAGTCGGATTTGGGAAGACTTTCTATGGTACCGATGGGAAGGGATCCTGAGTTGGGCGAGGCGCGGGCGCGTATCCCGAAGTTGGTGACAGAGCTGGGTTGCGGATATGGGGAGAGAGCCTACTGCGATTCTCGCGAATTTGGCATATGATGGGCGAATGGCCTTCGCGGTATTGGGAGTCGAATGCCCCGGAGGCTCGACCAGGTTCAAGATCCTTCTGAACAATTTTGATGCGCGTATAGACGCGGTGTCGTATGGCCCCTACTCGGTTGGTCAAAATTAACAAGCTTGCGGGGAGGCTTTGAGAGGGAGTTCACCGTCTTTTTTAAGGGGATTTACGTTTTGTCTGTGGGCTGAGATCCGATATTTGAATCGAGCGGTTTGGCGGGCGTGGACGTCTCATTATAGGCTTAAGACTGAGCTATTAAATGTAAGATAGTGAATGAGTTAGGGTTTTTTTGACTGTCTAGCCGATTCGGGTATATTGACGAGATGGAGTTTAAAATGAAATTCATTCATGCATATCTCATAAAATTATACGTTTACTAATGAATCGTGTGGCGCGGGCTTGGCTTTGGATGTGAGGTTGTTTCCGAATGAGCGAATTACTAGAACTGAAGGATAGCACCCTTATCGACATGTTGCTGAGAGAGCAGGGTCGGGTGGATACGCCGGTAGGTCGGTTTGCAGATCAGGCAGAGGCAAGGGGTGGCGATGCGCCCTACCAGGGTTTGATTCCTCTTTCCGCCCCCAAGGCTGGCGAACAATTCGCCTTTGAGGTGAATCTCGACAAGTGCTCGGGATGCAAGGGTTGCGTGACCGCTTGTCATAGCCTGAATGGTTTGGATGAAAACGAGACTTGGCGAGACGTCGGTTTGCTGGTTGGCGGGAGCGAAGAGCATCCTTTTCAGCAGACGGTAACGACGGCTTGCCATCATTGCGTGGACCCGGGATGCATGAATGGCTGTCCGGTGAACGCGTACGAGAAGGATCCGATCAGCGGCGTGGTTCTTCATTTGGATGACCAGTGTATCGGGTGTCAGTACTGCGTGTTGAAGTGCCCGTATGATGTGCCTAAGTACAGCGAGAAGCGGGGGATCGTGCGCAAGTGCGATATGTGCCATTCTCGACTGTCGGAGGGTGAAGCTCCCGCTTGCGTTCAAGCGTGCCCGCACGAGGCGATCAAGATCGTGACGGTAGACAAGGAAGAACGCATTCAGGCGGCTAAGGATGAGGCGAGCTTTTTGCCGGATTCACCGGATCCGGATTATACGGTACCCACGACTCGTTTCGTCACGAAGAAGAAAATGCCGCTCAACGCGCATGCGGCGGACAAGCATGTACTTCGTCCGCAACATACTCATTGGCCGCTGGTCGGGCTTTTGGCGCTATCGCAGTTAGGCGTTGGGGGATTCCTTGTCGCCGCGTTTTTCGGATCGGGTTCTAGTCCGGCGGCCGAGTTTTGGGGTTTGGCTCTATCGTGGGGGATTTTGCATCTTGGCTTGGCTTGCAGCGTTTTGCATTTGGGCCAGCCTTTGAAGGCTTGGAGGATATTTTTGGGATTCCGGAAATCTTGGTTGAGTAGAGAGGCATTGGCGCTGGGCGGGGTATCAGGCTTGGCCAGCGCCGCTTTGGGTCTGTCCGCCTATGGGCTTTGGTTTGGTAGTTCGATTTTCGGTATCGAGATTGAGGGAATCTTAGGGCCTTTGCTGGCGATGACTGCGGCCCTGGGCTTAGTGGGAGTTTTGACTTCCGTTTATATCTACGTGGATACGAAACGAAGCTTTTGGAGAATGGGTTTTACCGCAGCTAAGTTTTACGGATCGGTGGTCCTGGGCTGTTTGGCTTTGGGTGTATTTGTCAGATCACTACAAGGTGAAGGCTTATTGTGGGTCTTGGGTTTTGGGATGGCTTCTCTCGCTAAGCTGGGTGTGGAGTTTTCCGCGAGGTCTGAGAATGAGGTGACTTTAGGGATGTCGCGGGGACCTTTGGCGGCTTTTTGGAAGGGACGCATCGCGTTAGGACTTTTTTCCGGATTGGCGCTGCCAGTTCTATATGCGTTTTTTCCTTCGATCGAAGTTTCAGTTTTAATTCTAGCGTTTGCGACCTTAAGCGAAGTGGTCGAGCGCGCGTTTTATTTCAAGGCGGTGAATGCTCCGAAAATGCCTGGATCGGTGACGGTATGAACAAGCTATTTCCAGAAAGACCTAAGAAGAATACTCTGTTGCGAGAGTGGACCGGCCCGCAGACGAGGGACCTGGTTCAGAACCCAGGCGGTTTCGGCTTGGGTAAGGTGCCGGAGCGGTATGCGCCGACGGCAACTACGGATTCCGTTTGCGGTTATTGTTCGACGGGTTGCTCCTTGAACGTCCACATGCGCGGTGGCGAGGGCGTTAACCTTAGCGCAACGGCGGACTATCCGGTGAATATCGGGATGGCTTGCCCCAAAGGCTGGGAGTCCTTGCGTGTTTTGGAGTCGGAGGACCGGGCGACGCAACCGCTGCTGCGAGATGCGGATGGCGAGTTGAAACCGGTCAGTTGGGAAGAGGCGGCGAAGACTTTTTGCGACCGCTTTAAGGGGGTAAAAGAGACGCATGGAAGCGGGGCTTTGGCTTGGCTGGGGACAGGGCAAATTACGGTCGAGGATCTGGGTTTTTTAGGCGCTCTGGGAAAATTCGGCTTTGGCTTTCGCCATGGAGATGGCAATACGCGACAGTGTATGGCGACTGCAGTGGTCTCGTATAAGCAGTCCTTTGGCTTTGATGCGCCGCCCTACGCTTACCAGGATTTCGAGGATTCGGACGTTCTGGTTTTCGTTGGGGCGAACCCATGCATCGCCCATCCGATCATGTGGCAGCGGGTGATGCGGAATAAGCACAGTCCGGAGATTATCGTAGTTGATCCGCGGAAGACGGAAACGGCGATGGCATCGACCCAGCACTATGCCTTGGAGCCGAAATCTGATTTGGTTTTATTTTATGGATTAGCTCGCCTGCTGATCGAGAACGGAGCGATCGACGAGGATTTTGTGGAGAAGAGCGTGGACGGCTTCGATGCATTTAAGGAATTCGTTCAGTCCTATGAACTTGGATACGTAAGCGACGTTTCTGGACTTTCTATCGATGAGTTGAAGCGCTTCGCCCATACCATTGCGGAAGGGAAGCGGGTTTCTTTCTGGTGGACCATGGGGGTCAACCAAAGTCATGAGGGGGTTCGTTTGGCGCAAGCGATTATCAACATTGCGTTAATGACCGGCAACATCGGGCGACCGGGAACGGGGGCAAACTCCATTACGGGCCAGTGCAATGCGATGGGCTCGAGATTGTTTTCGAACACCACTGGCTTGATTGGAGGATACGACTTTCTGAACGATGCTCATCGAGAGCATGTGGCGCGAGAGTTGGAGATCGATGCGGATCTTATCCCAGCCGAGAATTGCTGGGCTTACGATCAGATCGTGCAAGGAATTGAGGACGGAGACATTAAGGGGCTCTGGATTATCGCGACGAATTCGGCTCACTCTTGGATCGGGCAGAAACGTTTCTGCGAAGCGGTGAAGAAACTCGATTTTCTTGTGGTACAGGACATGTATCATTCGACGGAGACGGCGCTGCTCGCCGACTTGGTTTTGCCGGCTGCCGGGTGGGGAGAGCGCGAAGGGACTTACATCAATTCCGAGCGTAGAATCGGTCGGACGAGAAAGGTTCGAAAGGCTCCTGGGCAGGCGCTGTCCGATTTCAATATCTTCAGAATTCTCGCCGAGTATTGGGGTTGCGGGAGCATGTTTGCGAAGTGGGATAGCCCTGAGAGCGTATTCAAGATCTTGGCCCAGCTGACTAAGGGGCGTCCTTGCGACGTCTCGGGAATCACCAGTTACGAAATGCTCGAGAAGAAAGGCGGTATTCAATGGCCTTATCCGGAGGATAATCCAGATGAGCGGCAGGAGCGTAGACTGTTCGAGGATGGGAAATTCTATCACCCGAACGGCAAAGCCAAGTTGTTGTTCGAAGAGCCGAAGGTTCTACCCGAAACGACTTGCGCGACCTACCCGATGGTATTGCTAACGGGGCGGGGGACGTCGTCTCAGTGGCATACGCAGACCCGTACGGGGAAGTCCGAGGTATTGAGAAAGCTGTATCCGAAGAATGTATACGTTGAGATTTCTCCCGTAGATGCGGAACGCCTAGGCGTGAAGAAGGGAGAGCGTTTGCGATTATTGTCTCGAAGGGCGGAGGTGTTCGCCGCGGCCTATGTGACGCCTACCGTAAAGCCAGGACAGGTTTTCATGCCGATGCATTACGAGGAGACGAATAGGCTGACGAATCCTTCATTTGATTCCTACTCGCGCCAGCCTTCCTTCAAGCACTGCGCGGTTGCGGTGGAAAGAGCGTAATCCGATAAGGCGCTGACGAAGTTCGATGAGGAGCTTCGATGAGTGAGATTAGACCATTGCTGCGCTGATCAATAATTTCGCGCATGGAAAAATGAGCACAAAATCTGCGGAAAAAGGACCAGATCCCCGCTTAAATTGAAGCGTATTTTGTTTAATGGACCCCGAGCAAACGATTCATGGAAGGGTAAGCTCTTGAATGTCAGGATAATGAACAAGACCCAGTCATTCTTGATTGAGT
>JBCCZW010000050.1:0-12555 GCA_039186805.1 Verrucomicrobiota bacterium | reverse complement strand
TAGCCATCTTCGTCAATCTGCCTGCCATTCCATTCATGCTTCCACTCGCATCGAGTATCACATAATAATTCGTAGCGGTTTGATCCGCTGCCACTCCGATACTGTTCACGGTGTTGGCTGGCGGCCAAACGCCTGCTTTGATGAAGTTGTCTTTCTTCACATCCACCCTCTGCGGTTCAGAAGAGGTCTGAGGGGATTGGTTCGGCTTATTGTTCTGCGCCTCATCTCCATCGAAAATCTTATAAGCGATTATTCCGAAGAATATGACGACCCAAAGTAAGCCGAAAGGACTTTTCTTTTTACCCATTTATCTTTCCTCCCCTATCAGAACAAAGGTTCAAACACATCCGCTTCCGCTTCAATCTGTATCAATCGAAACACTACACGCCTAGTAGCCTCCCACTCCTCTCGCGTCCTCGGAGCGCTCGACAAAGCAATATCTCCGTCCGGATCGAAAGACGCTCCCGAAGTATTGGGCTTCATCACTCCATGGCCAACCACGCCGAATTGGCTAGCATCCAAGGTGATACCCACCCCGGAAGCATAGCCCATAAGACTATCCTTCACCGCATTGGCTCGTGAAAAACTCAGGTTCTTCGCCGACTGCTTGACCCGGCTTAGAACGATTGAAGGCGAATTGTTCTTCTTGCTCCGCAAATAACTCGTCGGATCGCTATGCCCTTCAATCGTCAGCAACGCGCCGCCGTAGATCGACACCAACTCAATCACCTTATCGAATTCCCCTTGGTAAAGGTCTGAGGAAAAAGAGTTCTGATTCGGTCGAAAGTAGATCTCAAAGGCATACAACTCGCCCTCTTCCAAAGAATCCATCTGCGTCCTTCTATTTACGACCGCCGATACCGCCGCCTGGTCGAAGCGCGGGGCCTCGCTCCGCACCGTAACGCCCTTATCCCTGCGAATCCCATCGTAATCGAAGCGCGCTTTCGCAATATCGCTTGTACCCTTCAATAATCCCATGGAAACAAAGGCCGATTGGATCTCCGTATTGAGAGCCTCAAATCGACGTGGGTTAGACGGATTCGCAAAAAACTTCTGATTACCCCCAAGACCCACGAAGCGCGCATCTAAGAACATACCGTTCATATCCTCCGTCGCGCCTGTATCATCTAAAAGGATACCAGCGGACTGAGAAACGATCTGATTCCAAGCGGAACCTTTCGCTTGCGCCAACTTGTTTAATTCCTCTTCCGCTTCGGCAAGACCGGCAACGAATTTCTCGACCACCCCCGGATACTTTTGGTAGAAATCCTTTCGCACCGCGTAAACATCGGCAATCACCTTGTCCGCCGTCTTAGTTGAAAGCAAAATCTCCGCTCCTTTCACCGAACCTTCAGCGCCCGTTCCCACGTTGCCGCCAGACGTAAGGGCCAAGGCATCCGGGATAATCGCCATCGCGGCGTCAACGCTTCCGTCTTCCAGCAAGGCCATCGCTGGGCTGCTAGAGCTAGCGTCGACTTCAAACAAATCAGGCATCCACTTTAGCGTCACATCATTCGTCGAAAGACCCACGCTTGCCAAAACGGTCGTCAAGTAATCCACGTGCGGTCCATACGCCTGTAGGGCGATGGTCTTGCCCTTGAGATCAATCGGACGCTGGATGCTGTCCTTCACGACCAATGCGTCCCCACCCGCTGACCAGGTCAACTGATAGATCACGACCATTTCCGTAAAGGGCTGAGATTCCGTGAGCTCGGAGGCCATATTCAGCATCCCCATCGTGCCCCGCAGAAAAGGCGTCTCACCCTTCAAATAGGACTCAACCTGTTTGGAAAATACATCCTCCCGGTACAAGTCCAATTGCAGTCCTTGTTTCGCGAATACGCTTCCACTCTGGGTTCGCTTCGCTCCACCGTTAGCAAGAATCGTCTGTATATCTCCGCCCCACGCAATCAAGGGCACTTTTATATTAGTGGAAGAGCCCGTCCACGGCTGAGCCGAGGCATTCACTTCTTCCGCAAGCGGCTTCTGGTCTAAATAGGTAAGCGCTCCAACCGAAGAAGCCGCGCCGCATATAATCGTCAATACGCCAAGGATCCTGCCGATCCTCCGGCCTGACAAGATAGTTGTATTCATAAAGCAAATAGTAACTAAGGCTCAGAGAAATACTAAAACGCATGAGCCACGCGCGCTTCGCAACCCATAAAACCCCGTGAGCTGCAAAAGTTGCGGCTAAAGCCAAAAATCACCAGAGTGCCCTACCCACAAAGTCGCCCAAAATCCTTCGATTAGGTTTCAAACGACCGCAATCCCACTCTGAGACATCGCCAAAGAACCCTGCTTATCAAGACGCACATCCACTTTCCCTAACCGCATGCCGCCCCAGCCTTGCTGAGTGATGCGGGTCATGCCCCCGCCGCGTCTCGGCAGTTCAACCAGTTCATCGAGGAATGTATGCGAGTGACCGCCAAGTACGAGATCCACCCCCTCCACTTGAGCGGGCATCGTATCATCGTGAGGGCCGTACTCCTCGCTGCGAGCCGTGTAGCCAATATGCGAGAGGCATACGATGAGGTTGCAACCGCGCGATTTAAGCGCGGCAACCGAACGTCGAGCGGACTCTATCGGGTCGAGATAGGTAACGCCTTCATAATTATGCTCAGCCACTAAGCCGTCAAATTGGATGATCAGTCCGAACAAGCCTACTTTAAAGGGGCCTATCTCTTTTATGGTCCATGGCTTTACCAAGGGCGACAGAGACTTTGCGCCGCCCCAATCCAAATTGCTCGACACCCATTCAAACTGAGCGTCCGGCATGGTCTTCTCTAATCCAGAAATCCCATTATCAAATTCATGATTACCCAGAGTCGCCACCTCATAACCCATCCGGTTCATCGCCTCAATTTCCACCGTGCCTCCGTAAAGATTGTAATAAGGCGTTCCCTGAAACATGTCCCCACTATCCACAAGCAAGGAATAGGTCTCTCTTTCCCGTATTCGATCGATCAATACCTTACGGCGAACAACGCCGCCCAATCCCTGGCTACGGGTCCCATCCATGGGAAACGGGTCCATGCGGGAGTGCGTGTCGTTCGTCTGTAAAATGGTCAGCTTCGGACGCGAATCACTCACTCGACCCATCGCTCCCGAAAGAACCGTCAAACCCAAGCCAGCTGTGCTTATAAATTTTCGCCTATTCATCATTATCAGAATTTCAGACTCTAGCCTTATTCGCTTTCATGTCTTTCAAGGCCCACGCGACCATCTCCCTCCTCGAAAATCTTAACCCCTCTTTCGTTCAAAACCGAAAGATGCAGGACAATCGAATCCTTGAGTACCAAGTCTTCCGAGACTATCTTCGAAACGATCCATTCGTCCTTGAAAAGGCTGTCTCTCGTTCCCACCAAATAATCTATGGAAGCCATCCGATACCTTTTTCCTAGATCGATTGGCTCGCCGCCCACCAAAGCCTTCGTCAACTCGCCATCTTCATCGAAACGAATGGTCATTCCAGAAACCGCCAGTCCAGCTCCACCGGAGATTTGCTTAGCTAGCTCGAGAATCAGCTCTCCCTCTACCTCAAGAAAGGTAAGGTAGTTGTCGAAAGGAGAAAGCTCCGTCAACAACCCCATCGTCAACTCGCCTTCCGGCATGTTTCGACGCAGGCCTCCAAAATTTATCACCCCAACTTCAATCGCAGTTCCAAACTCCCTTTCGCTAACAGCCCGTAAGGAGTCCACGGCTAAGTTCGAGAGCCCACCCTCTGGTCTACGTCTTGTCAAAGGCTCAGCAGCAATGCCAATTACTTCAGAAGCGAAGGCCTCTACCCCTTCTCGAAATGGCTTCAAAAATGCGGCCATTCCTGGGTCTGGATTGATGGAATCATCAACTTTCTCGTGTAGAAACTCAACCTCGACAGTCGATTGAGCAATCGAGTTTTCTCCGGCTAAGACCCAGAAAAAGACCAAATAAAAAAAACTAGACTTCATAATGAACTGACTTCCAGACCATACGATTGAAATCGTTAACTGACAGCGCTTAATCCAACGACAAGCCCACAATTCACTCAACCGGAACAAACCCGGAGATTTATACCGCTCAATAAAAAGTTGAATGCTGAAGCCTTGCAAAGCCCCCACGTAAGAAGCGTGTCGCCCCAATGAGAAGCTCCTTTCAACCTCAGAGAGGGGCTGCAAATAAAAATGGCTTATGACTAAGCCTTTTGTGAGTTGCTACCTGATAAGCATAGCCGGACGACGCCCACGAAAAGAACCCCGACCTTATCGCGCTCAGAGAAATCAAGGATGATGCCTCGTGTCTGGAGCGATCTCTCTCTCTTCGAATGAGCAGATTGGATGAGTAAGGTTGATCAACCTTCTGAGGACCAAGCCGATCCCTCGTCCTGAGGGCGCTTGCGACTAAGCAAAAAAATTTAGAGCCTAATGAATTACAAGTGGACTGGCTTTCACCTGATCAACAGAATAGCGATAGACGCTTTCAGTCAGCTTCGCTAGATCAGACTCAATCCTATCCGTCGGCTGCAAATCTTCCAGTAGAGACTCGATGCTCACGGCGGACGATGCCTTCAACTCCTCAGGAGCATCTGATTGAATAATCAGAAAAGTCACAAACAGACCCGTGATAATCCAGAACATTGACTCATGAGGGTACCCATCTGCCAGCATTTCATCAATTCCGCCAATATACACGGGCATTACCTCCTCTCGCACTTTGAAGCTAAAAGGCGTCCGCATCTGGTTTACCGATACCGCAAGCTGGAACATTTCCTTTAAAGCCCCAAAATGAGCCAAGACCTGACTCTCTTTGAGCTTTCCGTAGCCCATCAAATCAATTATCTCTTTATAGAGACTCCTCTCATGATCCGACTTCAAAAGCTCCTTAGCCTGGATAAAGGTGCGACGGTGCGTTGGGGGCGTTAAGTGCGCTTCCGCGAGCATGCCAGTCAAAAAACTACCCGCCCAAGACTGCGAGAATACCTTCGCGAATGGATTGTTCTCATCCGCGAGCTTCTGCAAGAAACCATTGGTCAATTGCAACTGATGCTCGCAACGGGCTAACACAAACTTCTCAAGCGCGAAATCTCTTTCGACTCGTGAAGACAAGGCGCCGAGAAAACCATCTTTATCTAAGAGGATAGTATTTTTCCTCAAATAATGAACGATCGTTGAATTACACAGCACCTGGTTTGCGTCTTCGTAAAGGTCTCGACTTATGTATACGCACTCTAAACTGATTCCTTTATAGAGAATTTCGTCATTGTCGCGGAGCATACCTTTATAAGGCAAATCAACCTGATGCTGGCCGATCTCCTGATCAATAACCAAAACGATATCGACGTCTGTGTTCTCCGGAAACTCGTCCTCGTCGTCATATCGGGTCAAACTGCCTATAATATGCGATGAATGCAGTTTTTCTATATCATCGCTCGCAGAACCAATCCATTCTTGAACAATATTTCTGACTTCTGATACTTTCATAAGAGTTGATATAATTATATAATTAGATTCCTAAACGATAAAACCCTACTCTGATTCGAATCGGCAAGCCCTCAATCTAAATCTCGCGAGTCTGGATCTTCGCCAACCCTCTCCACAGCAATATGCAAGCCAACTACGCTAGCGATTCCATCGCGGTCTATCAAAATCCGAGCACTAGCGCCAAACATCTCGCCAAAGCCGCTACCTTTATCGCGACATTTTCCTTGATCGAATCTTCAATCCTCATCGCCGAGACTTCGAGCATAGGGAGTTGCTTTTTCCGATCATCGAGTATGCCCAGAATCGACGCCACAGATATAACCTAAACTCCATTCGACAGCACCATCACCCGTAAGGAAACAAGAAAAGGAGGACCCATACAAGTCCTCCTCAATTCAGTTCATAACTTCACTCCCGTATCGTCGGAGGAAACGCCACTTCTACTCCGTTTGATTTGAGAGTTCCCCAACCGCCTTTTTCGCGAACTCTTCATAAAGCCAGTCCATACGAGCAGAGTCTTGCCCTCCCGCAATTCCACCCAAAGCATATGATACCGAGACTTCGAATTGGTCCACCTCTCGACCTTCCCCGTTTTTGAGAGTCACCGTTCCCTTAATTCCGTCGGCGCCGGCCATAGGGCCCCACATCACCGCGTTAAAATTCGAGCGAACCCGCGCCTTTGTAATCTCAATCTCAACGCTCGCATAGCTTTCATCCGAGTCGTTCCCCAAGAATCCATAGGCTTCCAAAGCTCGTTCCACGACCTGCTTCAATTCAACCGCGTCAAACTTCAAATTATTCTTCGCCTTTTCCTTAGCTTTCCCCGTCAGCACGATATCAACACTTCCGATCTTCAGATCTTCTCCCATGGCAAACGATGTAGGCCCAATATCGGAATCCCGTTTAACACTCGAAGCGCAACCCGAGAACATCGCTACTCCAACCAGCAATACTGTAAACAATTTAAGATTCATAATAGTAATCGATTCAAATAAGTAGAATTTACCAAGTAACTTATCTAGATAGTGTCCAGATAAATATGCGTTTGAGTATAGAGCTTCTGCTGAGGTTTTTGATCGCCTGAACAAGGAGCCGTTCCGCCATTCCATTTTCCATCCTGCTACAATTCCATCCTTGTCACCCAATCTCGCTCCAACATTCTCCGCAGCTTTCAATTTTCAAAGCAGAAACCATCTACCACTTTACTATGATCGACGCCTTTCTTACCCAAGTCTGCGAAGAACTAAAACTGCAAGCCAACCAAGTCGCTTCCACCGCAAAACTCCTCGCCGAAGGCGCCACCGTCCCCTTCATCGCGCGCTACCGCAAAGAAGCCACCCAAGGCCTGGACGAAGTTCAAATCGCCGCCATCCGCGATCGCCTGACGCAACTCAAGGCCCTCCAGGATCGCCGCGATTCCATCCTGAAGTCGCTAGAGGAACGCGAGCTCCTCACCGAAGCGCTCAAAGGAAAAATTGCCGGCGCCGGAACCCTCGCCCGCCTCGAAGACATTTACCTTCCCTTCAAGCCCAAGCGTCGCACCAAAGCTATGATCGCTCGGGAAAAAGGCCTCGAACCCCTCGCGAAATCCATCTTCGAGAACCAAGACTCCGCTCAACCCGAAGAAGAAAGCAAAGCCTTCATCGACCCCGAAAAGGAAGTCGCCACCATCAGCGACGCTCTGGCCGGCGCCCGCGACATTATCGCCGAATGGATCAACGACGACGCAGAACTCCGCGCCGCGCTTCGCCAACTCTACCTCGAGAAGTCCACCCTCACTTCCAAGGTCATGAGCGGAAAAGAGGAAGAAGCCGCCAAGTATCGAGACTACTTCGATTGGACCGAAGCCGCCAAAGACGCCCCTTCTCACCGCATCCTCGCCATACGACGGGCCGAAAGCGAAATGATGCTCTCTATGAGCGTCCGCCCCGAAGAAGAAGCCGCCCTCCAAATCATCGAAGAACGCTTCGTCACTTCCCCTTCCTCCGCCGGCGAACAAGTCCGCCTAGCCTGCAGAGACGCTTTCAAGCGACTCCTCTCCATTTCCATGGAAACCGCGTCTCGCCTAGAACTCAAAAAACGAGCCGACAAGGAAGCGATTGCTGTATTCGCTCAGAACCTACGCGAGCTCCTCCTTGCATCCGCTCTCGGCGAAAAACCCATCATCGCCATCGACCCGGGCTTCCGCACCGGCTGCAAGCTGGTCAGCCTCGACGCTCAAGGTAAGTTGATCTTCGATACCGTCATCTACCCCATGCAAAGCGCTTACCAGCAAACCGAAGCCGAGAACATCATCAAAGGCCTTGTCGAGCGTTTCAAAATCGCCGCGATCGCCATCGGCAACGGTACCGCCTCGCGCGAAACCGAAGCCTTCGTCCGCCGCCTCGGACTCCCCAAGACGGTCGCCATCATCGTGGTCAACGAAGCCGGCGCTTCCATCTACTCCGCCTCAGAAGTCGCCCGAGAGGAGTTCCCCGACAAAGACGTCACGGTCCGCGGAGCTGTATCCATCGGGCGGAGACTGATGGACCCGCTCGCCGAGCTCGTCAAAATCGATCCCAAGTCCATCGGCGTCGGGCAATACCAGCACGACGTCGATCAAAAAGCGCTCAAAGCCCAACTAGACGATGTCGTCCTCAGTTGCGTCAACGGAGTCGGCGTCGAAGTAAACACCGCTTCCAAGCGGCTCCTTTCCTACGTCTCCGGCCTAAACGCTCGCATTGCCGGAGAAATCGTAAAGCTTCGTGAGGAAAAGGGCGCTTTCCGCAGTCGAGACGAAATCAAGACGGTCCCCGGTCTCGGTCCAAAAGCCTTCGAGCAAGCCGCTGGTTTTCTCCGTATCCGAAATTCGGATAACCCTCTCGACTCGTCTGCCGTTCACCCGGAGCGATACAGACTCGTAGAAAGCATGGCAAGCGACCTTACCGTGAGCATCAAAGACCTCATGACCGATTCTTCCCTGCGGAATAAGATCGAGGTCGAACGCTACGTATCCGAAGAAGTAGGACTCCCCACGCTCAAAGATATCATGCAGGAACTCGCCAAGCCCGGCCGCGACCCCCGCAAGGAATTCGAAGTCGTAGAGTTCAAGAAAGGCATCGACGAGATCGGCCAGCTCCGCGAAGGCATGCGACTCCCCGGCGTCATTACCAATGTGACCGCCTTCGGGGCCTTCGTAGATGTGGGCGTCCACCAAGACGGACTCGTCCACATCAGCCAACTCTCCGAAACCTTCGTCAAAGACCCCAACGAGATCGTCAAAGTCGGTCAAAAGGTCCAAGTAACGGTCACGGAAGTAGATGTCCCCAGAAAACGAATCGGCCTTTCCATGAAAGCCGAGGCAGGGTCTGAACAGCGGACGTCCCGCAACGCCCAAAAGGGCGAAAGCAAGAGCTCCCATCGAAGCGGACCCCGGCGTCCCAACAACGGCCCCCGAAACAAGGGCAAGCAAAGCCGTTCCCGAGGCGATAAACGAGAAAGCGGCGAAAACTCCTTCGGCTCGCTCGGCGACGCATTTAGCGGTCTTAAGCTCTAGCCTAACCCAGTAGCGGAAGTCGCAAGGCTTCCGCACCCCGTCGGCCCCTTGACTCTGCCGCCAATCAGAGTCACCCTCTCCCCATGCCAATTAAACACGCCGCCCCCATCCTCCTGCTCGTTCTACTCACCCTCGCCTACGGCTGCGCCATCGTCACTCCCGCAAAAACCGTCGCCAAAAAAGGAACCAAAACCACTGTCAAAACCGTCAAGAAAGTTGGCGGGGCTGTAATCCCGTAAAGTGGTAGTCCACAAAGCCCAAAAGAATGTAGCCTTGGCCAGCCTGCCTCGGCGAAGCCCAGAGGGCAAAGCCGGGTGAGGCCAAGGACTCTCCAAAGCCCAAGCCAAAAACCTCCTTCAAAAAACCCGAAGCCCTACCCTGCCAAAACAACCCAGTGACAAAAAAACGAGAGCCCCCAAGGACTCTCGCTCCTAAAATATCTTTCCCTCGCCTAAATCCGCAATTCTTCGCTATCCCTACTTGACGGTGATCGTAATCTTCTCAGATATCACTGCAGGCGAATGGGCGAGATGTATCTTATCGGCGAATACAAGCTGAAGAGTGTGCGTTCCAGGCTCCAGCGTGATTCTCGCCTCCGTTTGTCCTCCTCCAAAATGGCGGACATTGTCGTTCATCGGCAACGGCAGGTTCAAGTTAGGCAGTTCATCCATATTGATGATCAAATGGTGATGGCCGGTATTTGGAAGGTCCACCCCCGCTGGAGCGACGCCCATTCCCTTCAAGCCAAACCGCACAGTAAAGGTCTTACCCACGGTCTTTCCATCCTTCGGCCAGATAAAGTAGACTTCAGCCCCTTCAGGAGAAGGAGTCTTTGGCAACTCAACAGCTCCGGCAAATTGAAAAGCAGTGGCTAAGATAAGACAAATAGAAACAAGGAAACGAATTTTCATGAGCAATGGTTAGGTAAAGAATTTAACGCGACTTTTCGACAATGAATGCGCGAACCTACACCTCCTTGCAAAACCAAAATCCCTCTTGTCCACAATCTTCCCGTCACGTCATTGTCACGGCGGTCCTGAAAAAAAGCTTTTCATAGACCGACCAAGCTGCTAGCTCCCTCACCAATAGTTAAAGTATGAACCGCTTCCAACAAGCAAATCTAACAGTCCCATGTTACACGGATTCAATGTCGAATGCCGCGAAACATATTGGGTGGAGCATGGCTTGGAAGCTGGGTGATCGCGTAGAGCGAAGATAAAAAGAGACTTTAACAAACAACCAATTTCCAAGCCGAATGAGAATAACTCGTTCGGCTTTTTTGTTGCCCGAAAACAGCCTTTCAACCGTCAACCAGAACTCAACTAAAAGCTAAAAGCTGCCAAAACCAATGAACCTAATAGAAAACCCACCCAATAGACCGCCTCCGTTTCTCGAGACTGAGCGACTGCTCTTGCGTCGTCCAAGAATCGAAGATGCGGAGGCGATTTATCAAGGATGGACTGCAGATCCTGAAGTCACTCGCTACATGACCTGGGCTCCTCATCAATCTCTCGCAGAAACCTGCGCTTTCCTGCAACGCTCCATCGAAAGCTGGCGTGCAGCAGGCAGTCGAGCGACGCCGGAATACGTTTACATCATCGAAGACAGAGAGACCAATGCCGTCATGGGCACCATCGGGCTTCGACCCGAATCCATGAAAGCTGAACTCGGCTACTGCCTCGCTCGCGAGTATTGGAACAATGGTTACATGACCGAAGCGGTTAAGGCCATCATCAACTGGGGCCTTCGCCCAGCGGCTTACCAGCGGGTCCAGGCATTTTGCGATGCGGAAAACATCGGCTCGGCCCGAGTCATGGAAAAGTCGGGAATGTCCTACGAAGGAACCCTAAAAAGCTATCTCCACAGCCCAAACATAGAGCGAAAACGCCTCCGCGATGCAAAGCTCTTCGCTGCCACTAAGTAGCGTATTCAAATGGATGGGACGCAAAGGGACGTAAATTTTAAATCTGCAAGTCGGGTCGATGACCCGGCGATCTTCAGACAACCCAGAGAAAGCCACATAGGAACAGGGAGACACCAGCAAAGCTAGAACCTAAATCCAACAACAGGGCCACTAGCGGAAAAGAGGGAAGCTGCGCCAACCGCGGCTCACGTCATGAAAGCTCGGGCCGGACCGGGAATCCGGCCCGGGCGTTGACGAAAGTCCCTTGCATCGTATTAGCTAATCAACTACAAATCAGTCTAGAATCGGCTTAAATCGCCACCCGTCGTCCTCCCCCAACACACCGCTCATAATTGAGACCGTAATTCCTTTGGCCTGCTTCGTGCTGCAGGGCTCAGGGCAACTCCACAAAACCTCGGTCTCAATGAAAATAGATTACGATCATAGCGGCTTCTTCGATGAAATGTTTCAAGAAGATGGCGCGCCGCGCCTTCACTACCAAAATCTCATCGAACGCTTCGAGGAGCTGTCCGATGAAGAGTTCAACCTCAGAAGAGAAGCCGTCGATCAATCTTTCCTACAGCAGGGCATCACCTTCACTGTTTACGGGGACGAAGAGAGCACAGAGCGTATCTTTCCCTTCGACCTCATACCGCGCATAATTCCTAAGAAGGAGTGGGATCACCTTTCGAAGGGTCTCGAGCAACGCATCGCCGCGCTCAACCTTTTCCTTCACGACGTCTATCATGATCAGAAAATCGTTAAAGACGGAATCATCCCTGAGGAAATCCTCGGCTCAGCGAAACATTTTCGAAAAGAAATCCTCTGGCTAGATGTCCCTCGAGATATCTACATCCACATCTGCGGAACCGACCTCATCCGAGATGACAAAGGCGATTATCTTGTCCTGGAAGACAACGGCCGCTGCCCTTCCGGCGTCTCCTACATGATTGAGAACCGCCAAGCGATGAAGCGCGCTTTCCCCCGCTTCTTCCCGAGCGCAGGCGTCCGCTCTGTTCTCGACTACCCAGACCACCTTCTGTCCGCCCTTCAGCATATCTCGCCCAACGGAAAGGAGAATCCAACCGTCGCGGTGCTCACTCCCGGAGTCTATAATTCCGCCTACTTCGAGCACTGCTTCCTCGCTCGACAAATGGGAGTCGAAATCGTCGAAGGACGAGATCTCATGGTCGATACCGACGATTGCGTCTACATGCGCACCACCGAAGGACTCAAGCAAGTAGACGTGCTCTATCGACGCATAGATGACGATTTCATTGACCCGGAGGTTTTTCGCAAGGACTCGCTGCTCGGAGTTCCGGGACTCGTCCGGGCATTCCGAAGGGGAAACCTCGGCCTTGCCAACGCCTTGGGCACCGGCGTCGCAGACGACAAGGTTATGTACTGCTTCGTTCCGGACATGATCAAATACTATCTCGATCAAGACCCCATCCTGCCAAACGTCGAATCCTGGCTCCCCTTTCGCGAACAAGATCAAAAGTACATTCTCGAAAATACCGAAAAGCTAGTGATCAAAGCCGCCAATGAAGCGGGAGGCTACGGCATCCTCATCGGCCCGCATGCCTCCAAAAAAGAAATACAGGAGTTCCAAGACATGGTCCGAGCCAAGCCACGAGACTTCATTGCCCAAACGCCCATCT
>JBCCZW010000049.1:0-12621 GCA_039186805.1 Verrucomicrobiota bacterium | reverse complement strand
GCAGAGATCCCAAGAAGTATTCTTATCGGATTTGAAATTTCTGTATTAGGTAGATAGATACATATCCTTCTAGATTCGATTGATTTTTAGGGCGCTATGGAAGAATCGCAAAGCTTAGAGGGAATTCAGTGGGTGATGGGCGGAGCGCTTATTGCGTTGGGACTTTGGATTTCGAGCTTCAGTATTTTGCGGATGGCGAAGAACTCTCGCAGGCGTAAAGTAGGGGATAGTCGCCATGTGTCGGGATTACCGTTTGCGGGGCCTCTGTTTTTTCTATTGGGATACCGGGTGTTGCCGGTAGACTTTTCGATGCTTGCTTTCCTAATCTTTTTGATCGATTGGGATACGTCGCTTCTGTTGATTTTCGTTCCGATCGCGTTTGCAAAGCAGCTTTTTAGTAGAAAGGAATCGTCTGGGAATAAGGATTAGATTTTATGGGCATCCACTGAGTAATTTGTATGTATTCAGTATGTGGATGATCGGTTTAGGCGATTCCTCGGCCTCATCCGTCTTTGCCCGTTGAGCTTCGCCGAGGTAGAATTTCGGTCGCTATCTCTTGGAGCCGGCATAGAGTTCGTATTCTAGGAGGCGGCATTCGATGGGGCCGTTGTAGAACTCTATCTTGCGTTTAGTTTTGAGGCCAACGCGTTTACCCAGGTTCATGTTGCCGGTGAAGACGTAGCCCCAGTAGCCTGGGGCTCTTTGCTTAAAGAGGTCGCCTATTTTCTGATACGTCTCCATGAGGGCTTCTTCTTCGCCGAGGCGTTCGCCGTACTCGGGATTGAGAATGATGGTCCCGGGATCGGGGGGAATTTCCGTATCTAGAAAGTCGCAAACTTTAAAGTCGATGAGGTCGGCTACGCCGGCGATCTCGGCGTTGCGTTGGGCGGCTTCGATGGCAGCGGGGTCGCTGTCGGTGGCGATGATGCGGGGGCTGGATGCTTCGATTGATGTATTTGAAAGTTCGGTACGGAGTTGAGCGTAGTCCCAGGGCTTGTAGTCGACGAGGTGCATGAAGGCGAAATTGTCGCGGAGGAGATTGGGCGTTTGCTTCTTGGCGAGGAGGGCGGCTTCGATGGCGAGGGTACCGCTGCCGCACATGGGATTGATGAAAGGGCTTTGCTTATCCCAGCGGGTGGCGTCGATGACCGAGGCAGCGAGGTTTTCGCGCATGGGGGCCTTCCAGGGGCTGACGCGGTAGCCGCGGTTGGAGATGGGTTTTCCCGATGTATCCAGGTAGAGGTATACGTCTTCTTCTTTCCAATAGAGGAAGACGCTGGCTTTATCTGAATCGTTTCCGGTGTCGGGACGACGGCCGGTTTCCTTGCGGATCTTGTCGACGATGGCGTCTTTGAGTTTGAGGTTGGCAAAGCCGGTGTTGCGGATGGTGTCGTTGCGGATGGAGGAGACGATGGAGAAGTAGCCGTCGGCAGGAATCCAATCGGTCCAGGGGAGTTTGGACGCGCGGCGGTAGAGGGCTTCGGCGTTTCGGGCTCTGAAGTTTGCCACTTGCCAGAGGACGCGGAGTCCGGTGCGGAGCTGGAGATTGAGGCGAATGCAATCTTCGAGAGTACCAGTGGTGAAGACGCCGGCGGGAGCTTCCTTGGTAACGGCATAGCCGAGCGATTCGAGCTCTGCTGCAAGGTATTTGGAGCAGGCCTTGGGACAAGTGATGAGGATGTTGGCGCTTGGCATGGCTATTCTGCGCTTGTTTGTCGGAGTGAGGGGCTCGCGTGTCCAGCGTGTTTTCGTCACGCAGTTGGCGCAGGTTTTTAGCGTTTGGGGAGGATGAATACGAGATTTCGCGAATCGAGGTTTGATTGAGTGATTGGAAGTGGGGCGTTGCGGAATCGTTTCAATAAACTCATCGCAAAGGTGAAATTTTTCATTGTTTAGACGCGTATACTTGGTGCAGCGGCTACTTGGATGCGATCGGTTACTTTGAGTAATCGTCTGTGGAAAGTGGCTGCTTTCGAAAACGATATGGAAACAGAACTGCTATGAATGATGTTGAGAATTTGGGTGATTCGAGTTCCGAGGAGCGTCCTGCCTGGCAAGAAGAGGCCAGAAGAGATCCTGTTGTAGATTCGGAGGGAGCCCTTGGGCGCATGCAGAGGATTCTTGAGTCACTGATCGACGAAATGTGGTTGCCGATGGGCCTGCGCACAATGTTGGCTGAGGAAATCACAAGCTTGCGGGACCAGTTGGAAAAGGCGTTGATCGAGTTGGGAAAAGTGGCCGAGCGCATTCATGCGGTGGCTCTTTCTACCTTTTCCTACAGCGACCTGATGAGTCGCTCTGAAACAGTGGCTCAGTTGCGAATTCTGGATCTGGAGCTAAATCCAGGGCGATACAGCGGTTCTCGACTTGGATCCGGCTTAGTGAGCGGTATCGTCGCGCATTGACTCTTTTAGGGGCTCTTTGTTATTAGTCGCTTCCTGTAATGGCGGCCATGAGATCGGTTTTAGAAGCGGTTTTGGGGAGAGCGGTATGCTTGACGTTCGATTTTGATTTGCGATGGAGCGCCGTCATGTCGGACTCCGGGAGCGAGTGAGGTGAGGAAAATGATGCGCGTATCGGCGCATGAGGAAATTCTGGATACACGTTGGACCACTTCTTTGCCATTCATATCAGGTAGGAGAATATCGACCAACATTACTCTCGGGGAATGATCAGCGGCTGCATGGATGGCGTCGGCGCCTTTCTCGAAGTGGATCACTCGAAAGCCTTGCGTGGCGGAAAAGTCTTCATGAACATGGCTGAGCTTCGTTCATCTTCCAGGATTGGAGTCCTTTGTCGTGTATCGTTGGGGCTCAGTTGAATCCAAGTTGGGCGATTTGTTGATCGACGAGCTCTCGCTCGTCTAGGAGTCTTCTGTAGAGGGTGTCGGCGATTGGTCCATCGGAGAATTTGCAGGCGTTCTCCAGCTCGTTGGCGATGCGTTGTAGACGTTCGGCCCCGTAGTTGCAGGCGCTTCCTTTTAGGGAGTGCGCGTGGAAGCGCATGCCTTCGAAGTCCTGGTTTCTTTCTTGAGCGGCTTCGAATGATGCAATCTGTTCGGCGACGCTTTCTTTGAATACACCAAATAGCGAGGAGATCGTTTCTTTGTCATCTCCAAAAAATGATTGTATGACTTGCATGTTTAGGATTTGCGGTTCGGTCGGATTAGAGTCTTCCTCGCCGATAAGAGCGATGGGGACATCTTCTACCTCTAGGTCGAGTTGGCAGGATGAGTAGATTCGTTTGGAAAGCAGCTCCTCGAGCTGATGCGGGTTGAGTGGTTTGGAGAGATAGTCGTCCATTCCCGCGATGAGGCATTTGTCTCTGTCTTCAGCTAGGGCGTTGGCGGTAAGCGCGACGATTGGGGTCTCGCGGTTTGGGTTGGCCTTGTCGGCTCTGATCTTGCGGGTGGCCTGGTATCCGTCGAGTTCGGGCATCATGCAGTCCATGAGGATGAGATCGTATTTTTTGGCCAGTGTGGCTTCGACGGCTTCTTTCCCGTCGTAGGCGAGGTCGGGATTGACATGGTGGCGTTCGAGCAGCGCAGATGAGACTTCGCGGTTGGTCGGGTTGTCGTCTGCGAGGAGAATACTAAGTTTTGAGGCGTCGTCGAGGCGATTTTCCTTAGTTGGCTCAGAGCTCTTTTTCGTTTCGTATGGATTTTCGAATACGCAGGTGTTGAGAGCTTGCATGAGAGAGAATGGCTTGATGGGCTTCTCTACGAGATTCTTGGCTTGGGTGGCTTCAAGTGTCTTCTGGGAAGGGCGGACTGAGAGCTTAGTGAGTAGTACGGAATGAAATTCCTTTTGAGCGAGAGCCTCGTGGTAGGCCATTTCGTAAAGCTCGATGCACTCTTCGATCGTTTCATGCTCGGCAATGACGATGTCCCAATGGGCTCCGGTTTCGACGAGGCGTTTGGCTCCGACGAGCGGGTCGGTGGCGGATTGGCATTCGCAGCCTGAGAGTTCGAGCCAGCTCTGTATCCATTTTGTGGAGCTTTCGCTCGCGTCTATGATGAGCGCCTTTTTGCCGAATAGAGCGCGGCCGCAATCGCTTATGGATGTATCCTGCGGAGTGCGTTGATCTTTTAAGAGGTGAACGGTGAACCAGAAGGTCGAGCCTCTGTCCTTCGCGCTTTCCAGACCGATTTCACCGCCCATCAGCTCAACGAGTTTTTTGCAAATCGAGAGTCCGAGTCCGGTGCCGCCGAACTTTCGAGTGGTGGAAGCATCGGCTTGCGTAAAGGGAGTGAAGAGTTTCTTCTGGGTAGTTTCTTCAATGCCGATGCCGGTGTCTGCGATTTCAAATCGAAGGCGAGTTGCTTCGACTGTATCCTGTTCTTTGGATACGGAGATCTCTATCTTTCCGTTTTCGGTAAACTTGATGGCGTTGCTTACGATGTTGTTCAGCACCTGCTTGATGCGATGGCTATCGCCGATGAGATAGGAGGGAATGTCGATAGGGAGGTGACAGTGGAAGTCGAGATTCTTGTCTTGAGCTTTGATTGCGAGACTATCGACGGCTTTCTCCACTTCCGAGCGAACGTCGAAGCGTTCCTCTTCGATGCTGAGTTTGCCTGATTCGATTTTCGAGAAATCGAGTATGTCGTTGAGAAGTACAAGTAGGGTTTCGGCGCTGCTGTGAATGGTTTCGCTATAGCCCTTGAGCTTTTGCGGTAGATCGGCTTGAAGAAGAAGATGATTCATGCCGATGATGCCGTTCATCGGCGTGCGGATCTCATGACTTATGGCGGCGAGAAACTCGCCCTTTGTTATTTCGGCCTTTCTTGCTTTATCAGCAGCAATCTTGAGTTGCTGCGCGCGGCGTGCGGCTTCTTCTTCCAGAGATGAGTAGATGCTCTCTAGAGAGTTGCTGAGATCTCGAAATTCGATAGGCCCCGATTCGAGAGGGGTAAAGCGTTCGCGATTGAGGGCTCGGTCTTCGGCTTGCTGCGTGAGATCGGCGAGGGGTTTGGCGAGGAGATTCTGGAAGGCGAGGGCGAGGACTAGGTTTGCGGAGATAACTATAAGGATGGCTCCGATAAAGGCAGATGAACTCCAAGAGGTGCTTATCAACCCAATTGCGCTCAGACCAGCGAGGGCGCTGGATGTGAAAAGAAGCGCAAGGTGGGTGCGTAGCCTCATTCGTGAATTCCTCTGGTCTGCGTTGCGTTTTTGGCGAGGCGACTCAGCTGGAAACCTACCTAGCCAGCTTATTACATCGACCGTCTTTTTTGACTAAGAAGCTTTAGGAGGGCGTGGGTCTCGACTGGGTATATGTTTTCCAAATAATTGATACTCTATTTAGCCCGGTTGAGGTGCTGACTTGCGAGAATGAGCAAAAGGGCGTTTCCCAAATGCTGATTGCGCTCAGCGGCGGATGAGTAGCTGGGACCTTCTTGCAGTATCTGCTTACGCGAAAAGAGGCTTAGATGCTTCGAAGGAAGCGTTGCCCATTCATCAACCCGGCACGCATTTGGCTTGTGATTGGCTGGGGGACAGCTTTCTTCGGGCCCTCTAACTATCTGGAATTTTATGAATATTGAATGGCACAAGAAATCGCTCAGCGGCGGCGAGATCGTGTTGGCGGGCGACGTCGGCGGAACGAATTCGAATTTAGCTTTGGTGGAATGCGGTGAAAACGGCTTTGAGTTGATCGTCGAAACTTCGGTGCCGAGTCCCCAAATCGACAGCCTGCTTCCTGCGATTTCCGATACGTTGAGAGAAGCTCAGAGTGAATTGGGAGAGTTCAAGCTATTGATTGCTTGCCTCAGTGGAGCGGGGCCGATCGAAGGGAATCGTTGTTCTCTATCGAATTTAAGCTGGGATCTCGATGGCGATGTGATTGCGAATGTATTGAAAATACCGGTACGCATTATCAATGACTTCGAGGCGATAAGCTATGGAGTGCCTTTGTTGGATTTGGATGATCCGGAGCAAGTGACGAAGGTCCCTCATTCGGACCGAAGCTTGCCGGAACCTCAAGGCGATGCGCGACTGGTCGTGGGAGCGGGAACGGGCTTGGGCGTGAGTATTATGCTAGGGGATGGGGACGGCGCCCGCGCTTTGCCGTCCGAAGGCGGACATGCGAGTTTCGCTTCGTTCGATCACGAGACCGAAGAGGTGCGGGAGTATCTGGAGCGCCATGGCGTGACAGTGGTGGAAATCGAAGACCTTCTGTCTGGACGGGGGATTGCGTCTTTGCTCGAGTTTTTCCTGGATGTACGAAGGGTTTTGCGTGATGATGTTTTGGATACGATTCAAAGAGCAGCGGTTGCGGAGCGCCCTGCATTGGTTTCCAAGCATGCGGAAAACCATCCGGTTTGCCGCGATATCATGCGTTTGTTCGTAAAGATCTACGGTCGCGTCGCGGCTGATATGGCGGCGACCTTGTTGCCGAAGCGAGGTTTGTTCCTAGCAGGGGGGATTGTGGGGAAGAATGAAGAGTTCTTCTTGGACGGCAGTCAGTTCGTCTACTTTTTCGAGCAGAATTCGCGTCCTCAGGTGCAGGAGATTTTGAGGCAGATTCCGGTATATATCATTCGCAACTACAGTATTTCATTGTTGGGCGCCGCGAATGCGGGATGGATTAGGAGAAACGGGTAGGGGGAGTCGAAGAGTGGCGCGGGCGCTAGGCGCCGCTTTTTAATATGCTCCGATCCTGCTTTGATTGGTCGTCTGCTTTGAACGCGTCGCGAGGCAGGGGCTTTTGCTCTGGCCTTAGTAGATTAGCGGGTCGGCGCCCCGCCCTACAGTTTTCGGTCGCTGCCTTTGCGAGGGTCTGCAGTGTGATAAGCTTTAGGTGTCTTGCTTTTGGATACGAAAAACGCGTTCTCCGATATGGAACGCGTTTTTTGTGTTGAAAGGGTGCTTCGTATTGTCGCTTGCCTTTTATTGGTCAAGATCGATCGGATAGGAGCAAGTCGGCAAATACTGGAAAGTTGTCGACGTCGAATGTGAAGCGGTATTGCGCGGCGGTACCGGCGGTGCTGATGGCCATGCGCTTCCCTTGAACGACGGTGGGAACGGTTAGGGTGGAGGGGAGGCCGAGGTCTGCAAGACAGTTCTTGAAAGTACCGGCGAACATGTTGGTGAGTTCGCCGCAGACGTCGCGCACGACCTCGTCATCGAGGTCGGACATGCTTAGACCCGTAATTCGGTGGGCGGCGGTCTTGGCGAACATGTCGCCCATGAACAGATAGCAAACTCCGTTAACTTCGCCGGCGAACCCAACCGAGGAAGCGAAGATGCGCGTACTCTTATCTTTCGCGGGGTCGATTTTGGGGCTGAAGGCTTGTCCGCCTTCATAGGCATCCTGGCTTACCAGCTTACAGTTGGCTTTAGCCATCACCTCAAAGACTTTGGTGAGGGATGATTCGAGAAATTCGTGGATCCTTTCTACGGGTACGGAGGCGGGCATAGCGCTGTGGTCGGTCGTTTTAAATGTGGAAAAGCGACGGCGGGTTGGGCCGAAGTCTGGTGATCGAGGGGATTCTGTTCGCGTTTGGGGAGTGACGCATGGGAATTCTGTTTCGGGTTAGTATCGGAGAGTTTTTGACGAACTGAGGGATTCTAGGAGTTATTTGACTGAATATTTACCGGGCGGAAGATTCCGCAGTCTTCCTAGAAACCGATCCAGTTGATGGCGAGCGTAGCTAAGCTTAGAAAGAGGAAGAATCCAACGACATCGGTTACCGTGGTGACCATGATGGAGGATGCGAGGGCCGGGTCTACTTTCAGAGTTCTGAGGCCTATTGGAACCATGACGCCTGAGAAGGCGGCCGCGATGATGTTGAGCATCATGGCGAGAAAGGCGACAAGGCCGAGGATGGGATTGCCTTTCCAGAGGTATGAGATGACGCCGACGATGATGCCGATGGCGAGTCCGTTTGCGAGGGCGACTGCGATTTCCTTGGCGAGAACCCCACGCCATTCCTTGTCTTCGATTTCGCCGAGGGCGAGCGAGCGAACGACGATGGTGAGGGTTTGCGAACCTGCGTTTCCTCCGAGGAGGCCGACGATGGGAAGGAAGACGGCCAGGACCGCGTACTGAGAAATGGTCTGTTCGTATTGAGCGACGACTCCGGCGACGGCGAATGCGGTGCAGAGATTGACGCAAAGCCAGGGGAGGCGGTTTCTTACCGATTTGGCCCAGGGAGTGGAGACCATTTCTTCTCCGGAAATACCGACCATTCGCTGCATGTCCTCGGTGGCTTCTTCTTGGATGACGTCGATTACATCGTCTGAGGTTACGAGGCCGGTCAGCTTGCCCTCTTTGTCGACGACGGGAAGGGCTGTGAAATTGTACTTCTGGAATAGGTTGGCGATTTCCTCTTGGTCTTCTTCGCCGGTGACGGCGCGAACTTCGGTGATCATCACGTCTTTGACATTGAGGCGAAGGTCGCGAAAGAGGAGGTCGCGAAGGCGCAGGACGCCGCAGAGGCGTTCCTGGTCGTCCACGACGTAGACGTAGATTGAGGAGACGTCTTCCTGATCTTCGTCTTTGCGGATGGCTTCTCGGGCTTCATTGAGGGAGAGGTTCTCGTTTATCGAGATGACCTCTTTTTGCATGATGCCGCCGGCCGTGTCTTCATCGTACTCCAGCAGGTCGGAGATTTCCTCGACTTCTTCCTGAGGGAGTTCCTCGAGTATGTCTTGGAGACGCTCGGGGGAGACGTGACCGAGGGCGTCAGCCGCGTCGTCGGAATGCATCTCGGGGATGATCTCGGAAACGCGGTCGAGCCGCATGTTTTCCATGAGCTCGGTCTGAAGGTCTTGCGGCAGCTCGGTAATGACGTCTGCGGCGAGTTCGTCTGAAAGGAGGCGGAGTCTTTGGCGAATTTCGCCGAGCTCGAGATCCTCGATTTCCGCAGCGATGTCGCTCGGGTGCATATTTTGGTACCGAGTCTTTTCGCTTTCGAAGTCAGCGATTTCTGGGGAAGTGTTGCCTTCGCCGTCCATGGTGCGAGAACTTGGATGAAGCTTTGCGCGTGAGCAAGTAGAGTGTTTGCCCTTTGCGTAAAATATCGATCATCGGCTAATGCAGTGGAGTCCCTCCGAAGCACATCCTCTATCCTCAATCTTCCGTCCTCATCTTCTATCCCACTACCCAGATGTAGATAGAAGATGGAAGATGAGGATGGTAGATTGAGGAACTGATTCTGCTGAATGGTTGTGATTTAGTGAACAGAGGGAAGTCGCTCGACTTCCGCTACGGGGGGTGATGGGTAGAGGGATGCCGGTGATTTCTCAGTCTAGTTATGTTGCGCCTTGGTATGCTCTGGGAGCTCATGGACAGACGATTTTGCCGAATGTGACGAGAAGGCGGATACGTCTTGATTATCGGCGGGAGCGATTCGAGTTGCCGGATGGCGATTTCGTGGATGTGGATTGGGCGCGAGAGGAGGGGGAGCGTTGCGTCTTGGCAATACATGGGTTGGAGGGGAGCAGCGAGGCGCCTTATATGAAGTCGATTTTGCGTTCGTTGTCGAAAGCTGGATACGCGGCAGCGGCTTTGAATCTGCGGGGATGCGGTGGGGAGCCGAATCGTTTGCTCAGATCGTATCACAGTGGAAGCTCGGACGATTTGAGGAGCGTTGTGGAGGAGTTGTATCGAAGATTTGGGGGCGTTTATTTAGTGGGCTTTAGCCTGGGCGGAAATATTACGCTGAAGTATCTGGGAGAAGAGGGTGCGAGTTTGGATACGAAGCTAAAGGCGGGGGTCGCGATTTCGGTACCTTGCGATTTGGCGTCGTCGGCGGAGGTATTGGGTAAGTGGAGCAATGCGTTCTACATGAAGCGATTTATGACAATGCTCACGGCGAAGGTGCGGGAGAAGGCGGCGCGGTTTCCGGGAGAGTTGAGCGCTGAGCGCTGCAAGGGGATGCGGACTTTTGGCGAGTTCGATGATGCGTTCACGGCGCCGATGAATGGATTCGCGGATGCGGAGGATTATTGGAAGCGGGCGAGCAGTAAGCCGTTGCTCTGGAAGATTGGGCGACCGGCTTTGTTGATCAACGCGGTGAATGATCCTTTTCTCCCGGATGAATGCTATCCGATCGAGGAGGCGAAGGGGAGCGATTGGTTTCACTTGGAAATGCCGCGGGCGGGCGGGCATTGCGGGTTTCCAGGGACGCGCAGTGGGGAGGGGTATTGGATTGAGCGACGAGTGATGGAGTTTTTTGGGGGGGGCTGATGGGTTCGGTTTTTGGGGTCCTTAAATTGACTGCCCGTGAGCGAGCGCTTTTTGGTCCATGCTTCGATGCCGGCGGCGAGGAATTTTGCCGTGGAGCCCTTGCGCGATTCCGATGGTTCGCTTGCCTTTGTTGATGCGCGTTTGTAATTAGGCGGCCGGCCCCTTGTTTCATGCAGGTATGCGGTTTTTCGTCATGCGTTCGTTCGTCGTCGCTTAATCACTGATGTGGAGAGTGGCTCCAGGCGAATCGTCGAGCGTCTCCAGCGGTCCCCGCGAACGTTTCGCGTTTCGCTCGCGGATTGCTTGCTAAGGTCTGGTGGGCCGCCTCGCTTGAACAATCGTCTTCCATGGAATGATCGGACTCATACCATCACCGACAGGTGATGGTATTCTCTGAAGGATTGGTCTTCTGGGGAATGAGAGTTAGGATCCTAGTATGGCGGCTTTCTTGCTAGCTCTCGTGAACACGTCTGATGCTACCTCCTTAGCTGAATTTTGACTTCGGACTTCCGACCTCTTGATTGGCTTGCTGGGCGGAAAATGACTTTGCCAAAGGGTGGGTTTGTTCTTGGGGTAAGCGGATGAAGGCTTATCGGCTCACTTTTGATGACTTTGTGGAGCTGCAGAATTTGCATCTGGGGAAGAAGCGTTGGATTCTTCAATGGGCTTCGACGGGCATTGCGGTGGCGGCTTTGGGGAGGAGTCTTTGGTTGGGACCGGAAGAGTATCCGATTTTGCAGGCGTTGATTTTCGCAGCGATTCTTTTGGTTTGCGGTTGGGTTTTCGCGCCTTGGATGCAGATGAACCGCTATAAGAAGGCCTTTGCGGCTCAGGAGCGAATTGAGGAAGAGACCCAGATTTTTTGGGATGTGGAAAGGGTTGAGTGGAAGACTGAAGGGGGAAGCGTGGCCTTTTCCTGGAATGATGTGATTGAGAAGAAGGTGGGGAAGAATGTGGCGTTGCTTTACGAATCTCCGCTTTCTATGAGGCCGGTTCCTTTGAGGGTCTTTGAGGATGAGGATGAGCAGGCTCGGTTTTTTGCTATGGTTACTGGAAAGGTGGTTTGATGGAAAAGTTGAATGATGAAGCGGTTGGCGAGTTGTTGGTAAAGCTGAATGAGGGGCGAGAGGCTCCGTGGCAGCTGGTCGAGGGCAAGCTAACGAAAGAGTTTAAGTTTAAGTCTTTTGTGAGGGCTTTTGGATTCATGAGCCAGGTGGCAATTGTGGCGGAGAAGATGAATCACCATCCGGAGTGGAGTAATGTGTACAGTCGCGTGCGCGTTCAGCTGACGACTCATGATGTGGGCGGGCTGTCGGAGCTGGATTTTAAGTTGGCGAAGAAGATGGAGCTGTATGCGGGGTAGCGGGGACGGTGGGGAATTAACCACAAGAAGCCACAGAAAATTGAAAAGCCATGGAAGTGGGTGGGCTCTGCTGTGGCTTGAGTGATGTTAGGCTCTGCGGTCGCGGGGACCTGCGACCCTTCCGGGGCTCTGGGTGGTCGGACTGAAGTCCGACCTCCGGGTCTTCGAGCTTACGCTCGATGTTACTTTTCTTACGAACGTTTGGCGATTTCTATGACGTCGTGGGGGGCGGATTCTTTCATGCCCGCGGAGCTGATGCGGACGAAGCGGGCGTTTTGCTTTAGTTCTTCGAGCGTTTTCGCGCCGTTGTAGCCCATGCCGGATTGGATGCCGCCGGCTAGCTCGGCGAGCGTGTTGGCGAGGCTGCCGCGGACTTCCTTCATACCTTCGATGCCTTCGGCGGTGAGCTTGCGCGCGGTATCCTTTTTGTCATGACCATAGCGGGAAGCGGAACCTTTTTTCATGGCGCTGAGGCTGCCCATGCCGCGGTACTGTTTATAGAGCTTACCGTTGATCTCGATGATGTCGCCGGGCGCTTCGCGGCAACCGGCGAGGAGTCCGCCGACCATAACGGCGTTGGCGAGGGTGAGGGCTTTGACCATATCGCCGGATTTGGTGATGCCTCCGTCGGCGATGATGCGAACGCCTTTTTTGGCGGCGCCTTTGGAGGCGACGTAGAGGGCGGAGAGTTGGGGGATGCCGACGCCTGCTACGACGCGGGTTGTGCAGATGGAACCGGGACCTTGCCCGATCTTGATGGCGTTTGCGCCGCAGTCGGCGAGATATTCGACGCCGCCAGCCGAGGTGACGTTACCGGCGATGAGGGTGAGGTCTTTGAATTGCTCGCGGAGGAGTTTGATCGTATTCCCGACTCCGGCGGTGTGTCCGTGGGCGGTGGATACAGCGATGGCGTCTACGTTTTCTTCTACGAGGTTGGTCACGTGCTCTAGGATGGCATCGCGGTCGAGGGTGCCGTCGGGTTTCCAGAGGATAACGGCTTGGCCGTCTTTGATGGTGGTGGGTAAAATCATTGTTTTGGTTTCTACGGGGTTTGGGGTTTGGGG
>JBCCZW010000048.1:0-12689 GCA_039186805.1 Verrucomicrobiota bacterium | reverse complement strand
CGCTCAGCGTCCGCCTCGGCCTCGCGGTCACGGCACAGCCGGGCGCGAACGACGCGATCGACCTGACGAGCATCGGCGGCGTCCCGGCGAACCCGCGGCATGCGCCCCAAGCTAAAGGTAATATAACCCCCGAAAGTGGAAACCTCCTCAGCCTCCACTTCGATACCGATCAACTCTGATAAGTCATGCAAGGGAGTGAGACCATCGACTAAATACTGCCCATCCGACAACTCCCTCACCATCTCCTTGTCCTTATCGAATTCGTCCTGAATCTCCCCCACTATCTCCTCTACCACATCTTCGAAGGTCAAGGCGCCCACCGTGCCCTCGAATTCGTCCTTCAACAAAGCGAAGTGGTGCTTCTCCTTCAAGCAAAGCTGCAATACGTCCTCCAAAGGATCATCCATCCCAAAACGCGCGATCGGACGTTTCAGCTCGCGAAAATCGATTTCCTCAATCGACTTCTCCGTTCGGAAAACATCCTTAATATGGATCAACCCAACACAGTGATCCAAGTCTCCTTCGCAAAGCGGAAACCGCGTATGCCCCGTCTCTCGGGCCAGTTTCAAATTCTCCTCAATCGAGTCCTCCAAGTCGAAGAAGATCAGCTGATTCCGAGGAATCATAATATCGTGAGCCACCCGCTTCCGCAGATCCAACACGTTGCTCACGATGTTCTCCGCCATCTCCGGAAGCTCCTCGCCCTCGCCATCGCTGATGATTGTCCGGATCTGCGATTCCATGTCCAAGCTATCCAGATCCTCCTCCGGATCCAAGCCCAACAGTCGAATCAAAACACTGGATACAGACCTCAAAGCCCACACAAAAGGCTTCGTTAGAAATCGAAAAAATCTCACAATCCAAAGCGTCTTGCCCAGACTATCCACCGGATGCTGCAAGCCCATCGCACGGGGCACCAACTCCCCAACCACAAAGTGAGCTGAAAGAGCGATAAGAAAGGCGGCCAACATTACCCAGCCCAACAAAGCCTCAGTCGCCCACCCAATCTCATTTGCGACTCCGATCGCCAAAGGAGCCAATGCAAATCCACTCCCCACCGTACAAAAAATTGCGCCAAAGCGGATCAGCTTACTCGCTCCGCTCATATCCTCCAACAACTCTGCGACCGGCTTCGATTGGCGCGCCTCCTTCGCCCGATCCGATTCGAACTTCGTAAAGCGCAGCTTCACCAAGCTAAACTCCGTCGCCACGAAAACCGCGTTAAGAAAAAGCAGACCAAAGACCGCCAACGAAAAAAGCGTCAATTCGACAGGAGAAAAATTCACCAGCTATGAGAGATCAGACAATACTCCTCAAACAATGCCCAAGCCCCTCCGAAAGTTTCAACCAAAAAGCAGTCACCCAAAAACGTAGCGAAAATGGAAACACTTCCGCCACCCAACGACGCAATCCTCAGACATCTCCCAGCGCGCTACCCAATTCACGCAAAGCCCGCTCGTTTTCCTCGACGGTCCCCACCGAAATCCTCACCCATTCCGCCAAACCGTAAGGAGCCAGCGGTCGCACGATCACGCCCTTCGCCTGCAGACTCTGAAACACCTCGCCGCCATTGCCCACTTTAACGGTCACGAAATTCCCAAAGCCCTTCACATACTCGAGACCCAAGCCTTCAAAGCCCACCTCCAATTGACGCAACCCCGCCGCGTTCGCCTCGCGACACTTCGCCACCCACTCAACATCTTTCAATGACTCGATCGCAGCCGCCTGAGCAATCGCATTCGCATTAAACGGCTCACGCGCGCGATTCAAGAGACCCACCAACTCCGGATCCCCATAGCCATAACCGATTCTCAATCCCGCCAAACCGTAGATCTTAGAAAACGTACGCGTACAAAACACCCGCTTCCCCGCCGCAATCAAAGGCCGCAAATCCGGCGCCTTGTCCAAATATTCCGAATACGCCTCATCGAACACGAAAATCACGTTTTCAGGCAATGACTCAATCAGTGCGACGATCTCGCTCTCCTCGTTCGCCGAACCACTTGGATTATCTGGCGAAGGCAAGAAAACCACCTTCGTCCTGTCCGTAACCGCCTCCGCCATGGCCTTCAAGTCATGCCTGTGATCTACCATTGGGACTTCCACTGGCTTCCCTCCAAAAAGCAAAGTCACCAATTTATAAACGATAAAAGCCCCCTTTCCCATCACCGCCTCATCGCCCGGACCAATCAACGCATGACCCACCAATTCCAGTACCTCATTCGAGCCATTCCCAATGATAAACTGTTCCGGAGAAAGCCCCCACTTTTCAGCCAAAACCTGCTTCAACTCAAAACAGCCCCCGTCCGGATACAACGCCACTTCGTCCAACGCCGCCTTGGCAACCGCAATCGCCTTGGGCGAGGCTCCCAAAGGATTCTCATTCGACGCCAATTTGGAAATCGAGGCCGGATCTAAACCCAATTCCCTCGCGACATCCTCAATAGGCTTTCCCGGCTGATAAACCGGCTGAGAGAGCAATTCAGGCTTAACCAAATCAGAATACGAAAGAGGCATGCAGGAGTTCTGCCCACGAAGCTCATCAAGATCACGAAGAAAATATAAAAACACTGTAGGCCGGGGCGGCGACCCGCCGACTCCTTCTCCTGTAGCTGGGTGTTCTTCACTTCCTTCGTAGGCAAAAGCACCCCACGCCCATAAACAGAAAAAACCCGGGCGAATCCCCATCCGCCCGGGCCCTCCTCTAGTTTTTCTGGGGTTCCTCAAATCCACACCAGAAAAATGAACAATACTCTGTACCCTCCCTAACGCGCCATCCCTCCTACTGATTCCAAAAAAACGAAAAACAATTTCCGAACTCCATAAGAGGCCTATCGTCTCCGTAAAACTACGCATCCCATCGATGGATGCGTCTTTCCTGAACTCTCAATCACCCTATTCGATAACCCGAACCCCATCCGGCATGCCGCCTGTATCCAAATTTTGGTGGGCAGCTTTGTTCAGTCCAAACCCTTGAACAAAAGGCTGAACTAAGGGCTACGTTTAATCCTTCTGTCTCTTATAAATCCTGCAAGGAACCCTGATTTCCCTTCGCATCCGACCTCTCCGCAACTGGAAACCAACCCCCAAGCCTTCCGCGCTTTTCAATGAGCGAAGGCAATTCCACAACGCCATCATTCGTTTCCCCTGCTAGAGTGAAATAGAAAATCCGAACGGCTCATTGTCTCCGAACCGCAATTGGACAAGCTCCAGTGCGAAACCATAAGGTTCCAGGAGACTGTCAGCTTGCGAATGAATGGGTTCAACTTACGGTCTTTAATAGGACTGTTTCTAATTTCACGCAGATTAAACCGCTGATAAGAGAAGGACCAGAACGCACACCCCTCCCCAAAGACCAAATGGCGAAACAAAATGATGGATCATTCAGCAGCCCCGGCTCCATTCGGCAGTCCTTGGCGGTAAAATACTGTCGTTCAGGCGACCAGCGGCGCTTAGAGATTTTGCTAAATCTTGGTCCTAAGCTAAATGCAATACGAGACAACGAAGGTTCGACCCTTCTTACGATAGCCGCTCAAAACCGACACATAGAAATCGCCAAAGACCTCATTCGTCGAGGGGCTGAGGTGAACTCCGCCAATCGTCGCGGTTACACGCCGCTTAGCTACGCCACCTACAACGGAGACGTATTCATGACGCTACTACTGATTCAATGCGGGGCCGACACGGAAGCTAATCTAGGTGGCGGACTTACCGCTTACCTGCTAGCCCGCATGTTCCACCAGGAACGTGTCGCTACCATCTTGCTCGCCAGCGGCGCCGATCCAAATGCCAAAACAGATCAAGGCGACACCGCGACCACGCTCGCCCACCTAATGGATTGAGAAGTGCCAGGAGACTCAGTCTCCCGTTTTCCAAACTACAGAGCGAATCTCCACCAGCGGAAGCGTGCCCTCCCATCCTTTGAGCCCGCCGATCAATGCTCCATTCTAACGAACTTGGACAAATCGTACTCTCTCTCCACTAGCTCTTCTCTCAGCTCGAGATACCTGCTTTCCTCAATGTCCGTCTCCCTGGACATCACCCACGCCATACGCTTATTCGGGTGACCAATTACCGTGTATTCATAATTTGGATCTACATATACAACGTAATAGGCAGACTTAATAACCCCAAAAAAAGTCATCCGCCATTCCGCGTTCGTTTCCTCGTTAACGATTCGGGCAACCGGACGGTACTTCTTCGCCTTCCCATCCGGTCCGCCTTTCCGAAACGCGTAAGTCGTCTGAATCTTCCCATCTTCCGATAACTCATAAGTTTCTGTACCCCCAAACGCATCCTTGTCGATCGCAGTGGGCGTAAAGCCATGCACATACCAGACTCCCATAAAGCGATCTAAATCTACGAAATCCGCCAAAGGCTGATTCGGCTCTCCCGCCGCCTGCAATCGGCAACTCCCGAAAAACAACCCGCCCAACAAAAGCGCTCCCGTTAACATCAATAACCAACCCATTTTCATAATCTGTTCTTTCTACTGAGAACAAACCATCCAATCCCAAAGAAAACTGCAACGCCGGGACCAAAAGCCCAGGCAACCGACCGTTCCACAAACTCGCTCTGCTCCGCAATCCCTTCCTCGTAACCCACTGCCGCCAAGAACCAGCCCGAGCACAAGAGCCCGCCCGCTCGCGCCGCCTTCATCGACATCCTCCAAATCCCGAAACACGCTCCAGATGCTTTCTCCCCTTCCCGTCGCTCAACCTTATCGACCTCGTCGGAAAACATCGCCTCCAGCAAAGCCACACTAGCAACGGCCGCCCCTCCAAGTATCGCAATTAGCAATACAGGCCCAACGGCCCTCTCCGGCAAAAACGGATAACTAAACGCAGTGAGAACAGTCAACGCGCCCACAGCCCACAAACTCAACTTTCGCTTGGACCGCCTCTCCGCCAATTTTACATAAGCGGGAGCTGCCGCAATGATCGAAACCGCGAGTACGATAAGAACCAAGCCCACCTGCTCTTCCGTAAACGCTAGAGTTCCCTTGTAGAATATCAGCGCCAAACTTGAATTAAACGCGCGTCCTATAGAAATGAATACAAAGGCCCAAATCAGCAATCGCAATCCACGCGACTTCATAGCCAACTTGAACATCTTAAACAAACCTTCTCGCGATTCCTGCTCCGCAGATGCCTTCGAACGAGCCAGAGGTCTCCAGACCGCAAACCCAGAAACGAGACAGACGACGAGCAAAAGAAGCGCGACGACGAATCCCGATTCGGCCCGAATTTCTTCTACCCCCGCCGCATTCCCGCCAGCGACCCACAGAGGAACCAAGAGCGCAAACAGTAATCCAAGCGCGCCGAATCCCAATCTCCAGCCAAACAACTCGGTTCTCTCCTGTCGCTCATGCCCTAAATCGTTCGCCATAGCCAAATGCGGTACGGCCACCAAGGTCATCGCGGTATTCACCAGCAAATACCAAAACAGAAGGTAAGCGAAGAGACTGCTTTGCGCGGCATCCGCATTCGGAGAAAACAAAGACCAAACAGAGATGCACAATAAAACAGTCCCTCCGAAATAGTACGGCAGTCTCTTACCCGCTAAACTCCTTGCTCTCGTGCGATCCGAGATCACACCCATCAGCGGGTCGCTCACCGCATCCCAAACGACGGCTATCGCCAAGGCCAATCCCGCCAAAAACGGATCCAGGCCCGCGACAATATACAATTCCAACAGATAAACCTGAAGCATCAACTCCGCCGCGCTAACGCCCAGCTCCGCCAGACCATAGCCCGCCTTCGTTCTCCGCCTCAGTCTACCCATTAACCCGCTTCAACTCCCGCGTTCCATCGGACTCTAGGAAGCATGTCTACCGGTTCCTTCAACTCTGCCCTCCACCTCTCCGGAAACGCATCGACGCCATAAGCGGCTCCCAGGATAGCTCCTAAAACCATACCTCGGTGACAATTATCTCCGCCTGACATCGTGTTCTCAATCAACGCCCGTTCAGGATCATCACCGTATTTCCAAAGTAAATACAATATTGCCGGAATCGCATACTCGACATAGCAAACCGTACCAATCGCCCGTCCCATGCAATACCTCGTTTCCTGGTGCAGCCACTTCTGCCAACTTCCCTTCAGGAGAAAGCTGCGTTGCGTCGCTACTACCGCTTCCACCGCCTCACTCGGCCGGGAGCCCTGCAATATCCCCTCCAAAACATCGAATAAGATCGAGGACGCCTCCGCCATCAATCGACCCCCATGCGTGAGTTCAAGCTGCTTTAACGCCAACACCTTGCCCAAACGATAGCGTTCCAAATAGTAGGCGAGCACGGGAAACAAAAACCCTAAACCGCCCACATGCTTTTCCGCCTCGGCGCAATTCGACGGATCCTTGCCGAATCCATAGTTTCTGAAAAATACTCGATGCGCTTCCTCGACATACGTGTCGCGATGCATGCCCGGCGTAGTCATAAATTGGATATACGCGCTGAAAAACGCTTCCGCATTCCAACCGCACTCATCATTCAGAACTCCCCAAAGCAGTCGGCACAACTGAGCATTAAGCGTGTTCTCCCCAGCTTCCAGAAATTGATGATAATGGATATCCTCCTGGCCCCAGTACTTTGCTTGATCATGCAGAATATCCGCCCTCGGCGCAGGTGGGGAATACCGCGAACGCCATAAAATGCTCCCCGGATGGGGATTCACAGGAGCCTTGTAATCCGTCACCTCCCCATAATCCGCCTTCAATTGCTCTTGATCATAGTACCAATGCGTGGGCATCGCCAAAGCGTCCCCAATAAACAATCCCCACAGCATCCCCTCAGCTCGTTCCGCAATCCCTATCTCATTCGACAAATTCATTGTTCCTTCCTCCAGTTCCTAAATTTTCCACACAATAAATAAGACAACGAATCGAGTCACAAACTCACTCCACCCCTGGACCCGTTAATAACGATCCAAAACCAACCCAGCCTCCAAACCAACCGGCAAGGCCCGGTGCGAAGCGCCGGACAAAGAGTCTGCTTCCGCCGCCCTATCCAGTCAGACCTCTCTCCAATCGCTAATCGATATTCCACAATTTTATAGACTTCCGCCAAACGATCTAAGAAAACCCAGCCTCCTCCGGCGGAGCGCCCGCCGAAACGCAATAAAACTCATTTCTATCAGCCATGAGCGAAGGCAAACGTCCCGTTCTCCTAGTCATCCGAGACGGATGGGGAGCCAACCACAATAGCGACCACGACGCATTCAACGCCGTGAAGCTCGCCGATACGCCCGTCTCCGACAGTCTCTCGGCAAACTGGCCCTCTACCGAACTCGCTGCCTGCGGTCTCGATGTCGGCGTCCCCGAAGGCGTCATGGGCAACTCCGAAGTCGGCCACCAAAACATCGGCGCCGGACGCATCGTCGACCAAGAAATCGTCCGCATCACGAAAGCTTTCTCAGAAGGCAGCGTCACAGGCAACCAAGCCCTCGAGGGCGCCTTCGCCAAAGCCAAGTCCGGCGGCAAGCTCCACTACATGGGCATCGCTTCCGACGCCGGCGTCCACGGTCTCCTCGACCACCTCTACGGCCTCGTCGAAGAAGCCAAGAAAGCCGGAGTCGAGCAGGTCTACATCCACCTCTTCACCGACGGCCGCGACACCCCACCCAAGTCCGGCAAAGGCTTCGCCGCGCAAGCCGAAGCCAAACTCGCCACCATCGGCCTCGGCAAAATCGCTTCCGTCTGCGGACGTTTCTGGTGCATGGACCGCGACAACCGTTGGGACCGCGTCCAAAAAGCCTACGAAATGCTCACCGGCAAGTCCGCCGAAGCCACCGCCAAGTCCGCAACCGACGCCATCCAAACCTACTACGACAACCCGCTCTCCGATAACAACATCGGCGATGAATTCGTCACTCCCACCTGGATCACGGACGAAAACGACCAGCCCATCGCCACCATAGACAACGGCGACGCCGTCGTCTTCTACAACTACCGCGGCGATCGCCCACGCGAACTCGCCAAAGCCTTCATCCAAGACGACTTCGACGGATTCGAACGCGAAAAGCTCGACCTCTACTTCGTCGCCATGACCGAGTGGCAAAAAGGTCTCTGCGAAAACGTCGTCTTCTACAAACCAGAAAAGATGAAGAATGTCCTCGGTTCCTACCTCGAAGACAAAGGCCTCACCCAATTCCGCTCCGCCGAAACCGAAAAATTCCCGCACGTCACCTTCTTCTTCAACGACTACCGCGAAGAACCTTTCCCCGGTGAAGACCGCGGCATGGCCAAATCTCCCAAGGTTGCCACCTACGACCTCGCGCCCGAGATGTCCGCCGACGAGGTCACCACCCTCGTCAAAGACGCCATCCTCTCCGGCAAGTACGACTTCCTCCTCGTCAACTACGCCAACCCCGACATGGTGGGCCACACCGGCAACCTCGAAGCGGTCAAGAAAGCCTGCTCCAAGGTCGACGAAGGTATCGGCATCCTACTCGAAGCCATCGATGAAATGGGAGGCTCCGCTTTCATCACTGCCGACCACGGCAACGCCGACCAACTCTGGGATCCCAGCGTCGATGGCCCGCACACCGCTCACACCCTAAACAAGGTGGAAGCAGTCGTCTACGGTAAGGAGCTCAAAGGCAAAACCCTCATCGACGACGGCGACCGCCGCCTCGCCGACATCGCCCCCACCATCCTCGCAATGATGGGCCTCGAAAAGCCCTCCGAAATGACCGGCATCAACCTCATCCAAGAGTAGCGGGGAGACGAACGTCCAGCGACATCCTACCTGTAGCGGAAGTGGACACACTTCCGACCTCACCCCAAGGCTAGCCCACCCGCTAGCCTTTTTCTTTTATCCAAGTATGAAGTGAGAGTGCCGCCCACGGGCGATAGATAGTAGCATCGAGCGTGAGCTCGATGACCATTCTACTCTGATCTCAGACCTCCGTCTTCCGACTTTTTAGCTCCAGCTCCTCGATCGTTTTGGGCCAATCCTTCTTCAAAATTCGCGATAGAGATCGATCCGCCAACAACTTTCCACCCGTCTGACACCTTGGACAATAGTTCGTCTCCGTCTCCGCATAACGGATACGCTGCACTTCAGTTTCGCAACGCCCGCACTGCTTACCGTACTTCCCATGAACCGAAAAGTCCGGCCGAAACGCCGTTATCTCACCCGCTCCGGGAAACCGTTCCTTAAACTCCTCTCTTAATTTCCCCAACCATTCCTCCAAAACCTCCTTCACCGTTTCGTAAAGCCGCTCGATCTCCTCATCCGCCAGCTTCTGCGACATCTTGATCGGCGACAAACCCGCCGCATTCAAAATCTCATCCGAATACGCATTGCCAATCCCGCTAAAAACCCTCGGATCCGTCAGCACCCGCTTCAAGGTATGATTCTCTTTCTGTAGTCGTTCCTTAAATACGCCCAGCCCACACTCAAATACATCCACGCCACCCGGATCCAAGCTATTCACTTCCCCTTCGCTTTCCACTAGCATCAAGGAGGCCCGCTTCTTCTTACTGGCCTCAGTCAAAACCAAAGTACCGCTCTCGAATTCCAATACCGCCAGGGTAATCGTCTTCTGCGGCAGCTTCTTCTCATCCTTCTCGAACCACCGAAACCGCCCTGCAATCATCAAGTGCGTCACCAGGAATAGCTCCCCCTCAAAGCAAAACACCACTCGCTTCCCAATCCGTCGCATCCCGACAAGAGCCTTCCCCTCGATCGCCGACAACGGCGGCGCATAGGACCGCAACACGAAGGGACTCACGATTCGCGTCTTCAGCAAGCGATGCCCCACCAACCTCTTCTCCAAACCCTCCACGTAAACGCAAACATCCGGCAACTCAGGCATACGAGAACCCTATCGATTCGCAAACGAGCGTAAAGACGCAAAAATGTAGCAAGAGGCTTTACGCCTCGACCCTTCAACCGAATCGAAGCATAAAGACTCTCCCTGCCACCCCAGATGCCCGATCATCCCAAACCAAAAAACCTCATTCCCTGCGACCGTTGCTGCAAACCCATCAAGCTCGTCAAAGGGTATCCAAATATATGCGACGAATGCTACTCCATCTGCGGCTCGTGCTGCAACGAATGGGAAGAAGATCAGAATACGGAAATCGGACGTCAGAAGTCAGACGACACTAAAGAGTAGCATTGAGCGCAACCTCGATGAACCACAGCCTAAAATAACCGACCTCCGAATTCGGACCTCCATCCTCTCTCTTCAATAGAGCTCCGCTCTACTGAAACTTCCCTATCTCAACCCGCTGTCCGCGAATGTGATAGAGGTGACTGAAGAAGCCCTGATCCCATGTCTCAGCGATTGTCAATCGACCGGTCACCTTCACCGGAATGTTATCCATCACCAACGCTCCCTGCCCCGACATCTGCACGTAGATAAACTGATTCGGCCCAGGCATGATCCCAAAGCAGCAAGCTTGAGTGTCAGGCACCAACAAGAATTCTCTCACCATATGCCCTTGGCTATCCAGCGGCAGCATATATCCTGTAATCGAAATGCTCTTCTTATTCAGCTCGAAAACTTCCTCAGGGAGAATCGACTTCAGGTACTTCTTATTGTCCTTTACCACCATATTCTCGCCATCGGGAGCCTCAGGACTGTACTCGAAACTTCCCAACGCATCCATGGTCGTCTCCGCCAATTCAGTCTTCGCCCAAAGCGAAACTGCTGGAAGCAATGCCAATGCGATAACCAGAAGTCCCTTCATAAATCTCACTAATATCCTCAACCCAAACAATGAAGCAAGTACAGACCCGTATTCATTCTCAGAGTTCAAATATCAGAGGACCACAGTTTGGAGTCACGTAGGGCCAGCCTCCAAAGCCTATCATCCCGCTCCCCCAACTTGATCTCCGGCCTCCGATACCGGACATCCGTCTAATGCCTCCCTTCCGGGAACGAAAACGCTTCTTCAGAATAAGTGGTTCCCCTAACAGCGATCTCCTTCAAACGCGCCCCAAACTTCACCCCGTCGAATGCCCAGGACACCTTCGACTGAAACTGAGACGTATCGCCCACCGTTTCGCCAGTGGCGGCATTTCCAATCGCCATAAGAGTCACCGTTTCCTTAGCCCCTTCATAGGAAATTTCCAGCTCCACCGACTCCTGAGGGATCCTCAAAAAATGCTCTGCATGCCCATCTAAGACGTACATCACCAGCAGCTTGTTCTCAGAATCGACGACAAATTCCAGTTGAGCCTCGTGATTCCCCAACATGACCAAGCTGCCTCCATGCGGCGCGGTATGCGCATGATGGTGATGACCGCCATCATGATCCGCGTGATCATGCTCCTTCCCGCATCCGGCCAGAAATCCCAAAACCAAAACCCAAATTCCAAACGTCCTCATCTTCATAAACATCATTCTCCTTTTAGGAACCCCGCTTGCGAGCGATTTCCAACTTCCATTATCTACAAATTCCTCGCCACATCCGTCCGATAGGCTTTCGCCGCCGGCAACACTCCCGCCATCAAACTCAAACCCAGCATTCCCAACGGCGCCCAAAGCATTGCCTTATTCGCCTGAAATACCTCCAAAGGCACCCCCGTTTGCTGATAAACCAGCAAAGAAACTGCCCAGCCGATCCCCCCATACGCCGCAAAACCCAGTACAACGCCTCCAATCGCAATACCCAAAGATTCAAGTATCCCAATTCCAAATACAAGACTACGCCTCGCCCCCAACGCCCGCAGCACGGCGATGTCCCGCTTCCGTTCGTTCATCGCGTTATACAAGATCGCGAATAGAGAACTCGCGGCGATCAAAGCCACCAAATAGCCAATACCCTGAAGGGCTTTGTCGAACCAACTAATCTTGCGGAAGAAATCCATCAATATGGAATTCACCGGCCAAGCCAAAGTCAGACGATTCCCCTGCTTGTTGTACAAATTGTTTAGCTGAAACGCCAACATCCGCGCCCGCGGGTTGTACTTCACCAGCACCGCGCTCACATCCGTCGCCGCATTAGGGTCGTGCCCGCTCATTTGCTGGATGCCTTGCAAAGGCACCCAAAGCACCCTATCCGCGGGCGTACCGGTCGGCTCCAACACGCCCACTACCTCGAAAATATCTTCATGCTTCGTCTTCTCATCGAAGATGTACCCATGGTACGCATGAAATGTGTCCCCCAGTCTCAAGCCCAAATGCTTCGCGGCAAAACTTCCCACGACCGCCTCCTTGTTCGCTCCCTCGAAGAGCCGTCCTCCTTTTTCAACGACAAAACCTTCCCCTGTCTCGTACGCGTGATCCCTTAGATACTCAACCACAGTCCCGACAATTCGAAACCCGCGATAATTATCCCCTACCGCGATCGGATACGCCGCGTCCACCCCGCGGGTATTCTTGATCTGCTCATAATCGCTCTGAGCCATTAGCCCAGCGGCCTGGTCCATATGAAAAAGTCCATTCAGCACCAACTGCAACTTGGAACCCCGCGGTCCCAACACCGCATCGAAGCCCCCATTCATTCCTACGAAGCTCTGCTCCGCCTCTTTCTTAAAGGCCCAAACCAACATCAACAAACTGCAAGCCAGCGCCGCCGCTCCCACCGCCACAAGACTCGAGACCGACCGCTGCCTCAGCCCTTTCGCTGCAATCTTCACCGGACTCAAGACACCACCTCCGATCCGCTCGCCAAAGGATTCGCCTCATTGAGTTCACCCAACTCCACCACCCGATCAAATGTATCCACAATCTTGG
>JBCCZW010000047.1:0-12716 GCA_039186805.1 Verrucomicrobiota bacterium | reverse complement strand
TTACAACTACGAGGGTAAGGATTATTTCGGCGGGATGGGAGAACAGATCTTCGGCAACACTTGGCACAAGGAGCATGGTCAATCGCATTACGGCCAGAACCATGTGATGGGGTGTACGATCCAAGCGGATCCTTCGGCGAAGGAGCATCCTATTTTGAAGGGTGTGGCGCCGTTTCACGCATATTCGGGAGCCTACAAGTCGCAGCTGCCGGAAGATGCAGTCCCCTTGCTCGATGTCCAAGTATTGAATACGTTTGATCCCAGCGATGACGTGAATCAGAAGAAACCTTTAGTGACCGCAGGCTGGACGAGAGACTTTTATGTGGCTCCTTCGGGAGAGAAGAAGAAGGCGCGGGTCGTGTATGCCTCGTATGGAACTTCTGAAGACTTACTGGACGCGGATGCGCGGCGGTTTTTGGTGAACGCTTGCCTTTGGGCAGGCGGTTGGGAAAGGAAGATAAGGCCAGACTTGAATGTCGCGATTGTGGGAGGTTTTAAGCCATCAGCTTACGATGCGCGTATCTCGCTTTCGGGTGTAAAGCCCCAGGACTTGGGAAACTGGGAGAGTCAAGTAATGCCTGAAGGGGCCGATTTTGGCGGACTGGACAACCCGAATACCGCGAAGCGTTATGCACGAGTGATTCGGGCGCGGCCGGCATTGCGTGACCGTTTGACGGAGACGCACCCTCATTTGTTTGAGGCGGGCGGGCCTTTTGAGGGATTGTAGGGGGGCGGCGGATCTGTCTCCAGATCCGCTACTGCAGTCGGGGTCGGGCTCGGATCTGTTGGCTAGCCTTCTTCTTGCGGTTGTGAACTCGATCCGCTGGGGGTTGGGATCGGTTCTGATCTGTCTCCAGATCCGCTACTGGTTTGGAGGTTCGCTACTGGGTTCGTCTTCGGTGAGGAGGCCCATCGCGCGGGCTCGTTTTTCCCAGCGTTTGCGGGCGAGTTCGCGCATGTCGACTTCAGAGTCGGATTCGTCGACGATTTCTAAGCCGAGGAGCGTTTCGATAACATCTTCGAGAGTGACGACTCCACTGGTGCCGCCGAATTCATCGCTGACGATTGCCAGGTGCTCGTGGTGCAGGTGGAGTTCGTCGAATAGCTTGGACAGGGTGTCGGTGGGGGAGACGAAACGGATGTTTCGTTTGAGTTTGCCGACGTGGGTGTCGTGTCGGTCGTAGGCGATTTCTTGGAGGATGTCGGTTTTGAGCACGTAGCCCGTCACTTGGTCTTTGTTATCGGCGTAGACGGGAATGCGGGTGAATCGCATGGTCTGGGCCTGCTTCATGGCGTCTGCGCAGCTGGTGTCCTCTGGGAGGCTGCACAATACGGTGCGGGGCGTCATGACGTGTTTGACTTGAAGTTCGCGGAAGCGGATGAGGCTCCGGATCATTTGAGATTCATTTTCGGCGAGCACCCCCTCGGTTTGACCGATCTGGGCGATGGCGACGATTTCATCGCGGCTGACGCTGGCGCGCTTCTTATCGCTTGATTGGAGGAGGGCCGTAATGCGCTTGGAGAGGGCGACGAGCGGGTAGGTGCCGATGACGATGCAGTGGCAGGTATAAGTGGTGAATTTAGCGAGGGAACGCCAGTGTTGGGCGCCGAGCGTTTTGGGGATGATTTCGGAGAGGACGAGGATGAGAAGAGTGAGGACTGCTGAGATGACGCCAAAGTAGGCTTCGCCAAAGACCGCAACTGCTTGGGAGCCCACTCCGGCAGCTCCGACCGTGTGGGCGACTGTGTTGAGAGTGAGGATAGCGGCGAGCGATTGGTCGATATCCCTTTTGAGCTGGGCGAGGCGTTTGCCAAATCGAGTTCCTTTTCGTTCTTGCTGCTGAACAAAGGAAGGCGGCATGGAGAGGATGGCTGCCTCGAGGATGGAGCAGAGAAAAGAAACGCCCAAGGCGAGTATGAGAAATCCAATTAGAGCGATCACTGAGCGTCATCAGGTTGAATTTCCTTGAGCGGCGCAACGAAAAGCCGCGCTGAAGGGAATTTCCGTTGATCGGGGATCGAACGAGAATTGCAGGGCGTCGCTGCTCTCACTCGAGCGGCAATACGCGAATATTGCGGTATTCTACTTTCATTACGGAGCCGTTGTGTATTTGGAAACCGATTACGCCGCTGCGGGAGCCATTGGGGTCGGAGTCGCGGTAGTCCATGATTTTTATGCCGTTAATCCAGTACTCGAGGCGATTGCCGCGGGCGCGGAGAGTCATGCGGTTCCACTGATCAGTTTTGTAGGCTTGGTTGATTAGATTTGGGTCGGGGTAGATGCGGAGTTTGGGGCGAGCGTACCAGTCGCCTAGCGTTCCGCGGTTGTTGCGTTTGCCTGGAATATGGTAGGCGGCGTCGAATTCGTATCCCGATGGCGCTTCGAAGCTTTTGGCGCCTTGCTTGTTCATATATTGGATTTTGTTTACGCGGTAATAGATGCCGGTGTTGCGACGCTCGTCTCCGCTAAGTCTCAGCTCGCAGGTGAAGACGAAGTCGCTGAACGCTTGTTTGGTATAGGCCCATTCGGGGATCCGGATTTTTTCCGAACCGGTGTTGCCGATAACCACTCCATTTTCTATCGTCCAAAGATCAGAAGGAAGGTCCCACGAGTCGAGCGGGTCGTTTACCAGTAGGTCTATAGATCGAGGACCTTCGACGGAGGGTTCGGCGGCATCGTTTTCGCTTTGGGCAAGTGAGCTTTGCGAGGCAACCACGGCGATCGCAAATAGAGTTTGGAATAATGATCTCATGAGGCTTCGGTTTATTTCTTTATCCTCTGCCGACGAAAGGCATTCGAGTGGCCATGACAGTGAGGTTGAGAACGTTCGCATCGAGGGGCAAGCTTGCCATGTACCGGATGGCGTTGGCGACGTTTTCGATTTCCATGAGCGGTTCGACCGCCTGCGAACCATTGGCTTGCAGAACGCCCTCCTTCATGGGGGCGGCCATATCGGTTTCGGCGTTGCCGATATCGATTTGTCCGCAAGCGATGTTGTATTTACGGCCGTCGAGGGCGGTTGATTTGGTAAGGCCTGCGATCGCGTGTTTAGTGGCCGTATAGGGAGCGGAGTTGGGGCGAGGGACTTGGGCGGAGATTGAGCCGTTATTGATGATACGACCGCCCTGCGGTTCCTGATCCTTCATAATCTTGAAAGCCTCTTGGGTGCAGAGAAAGGCCCCCGTTAGATTTGTATCTACTGCGGTTTTCCAATCTGTGAACGATATCTTTTCGAGAAGCCCTTTGGGACCGAATGTACCGGCGTTGTTGAATAGAAGGTCCAATCGGCCGTAGGCATTTCGCGCTTTGGCAAAGAGGTTCTCTACGCTGTCTGGGTCGGTGACATCGCAGGGAATGGCTATGGCCCGTTCTGAGGGAAGGTTCGCTTCTCGGATGACTTCTTGGAGGGCGTCTAAACGCCTTCCGGCTAAAACGACTTGAAAGCCATCTTCCAGTAGAGCGAGCGTACTCGCTTTTCCAATACCGGAGCCTGCTCCGGTTACTAAGGCGACTCGATTGTCGGAGCTCATGGACGTGAAGATGGCAAGAGAACGGATGCGAGGCAACTATTCGTTTGGTGTCGGAGGAATGGTTTCAGAGGTTGATTGAGGTAACTCCGCTGCGATTGTAACAGGAGCTTTGTCGCTTCTTTTTTTGCCTGTTTCCTATGAGGAATTTACCCACCGAATTTCGAGAGCGGCACTGATCGCAAATTATCACCTTCTCTTCAGATATTTGAGCCTCAGTTTCTTTTGGAATAGTTTAAGCGGAAATTAGGCATTGCTTATATTCGATTTATGAAGTGACAATTCCGGGCAGGAGTCATTTCGCGTCTTTATGTTTGAAAGTTTATCTCGAAGTTGGGAATTCGCCAAATTGAGCTATGGGCTCATGTGGGAAAACAAGCACTTAATAGTGTTTCCCATGGTGTCCACGTTGTCAGCGTTTCTGGCGCTTGCCAGTTTTGCTTTGCCGCTTTGGTTTAGCGGACAGTTCGAAGAGTGGGAGGCCCTTACTGAGGAGGGTTCGGCTGTGAGGGAGGACTCGAATCTGTACCTCGTCCTTTTCGCGTTCTATTTCTGCAACTACTTCGTTATCGTATTTTTCAATACAGGTCTGATCGCTTGCGCCTTGAAGATCATCAATGGAGAAACGGCGTCAGTTTCCTACGGGCTGAGTTTTGCGGTGAAACGTTTGCCGCAGATTTTTAGCTGGGCCTTATTATCCGCGGTAGTGGGCGTTCTTCTGAAGATGATTGAGCGCATGAATCAAAAGGTCGGCGGATTTATATCTTCGATACTTGGATTGGCTTGGACGGCTTTGGCCTACTTCGTGGTGCCTGTTATTGTGGTGGACGGCGATGGGGCAATCGGGGCGATCAAGAAGTCTTCCAAGATTTTGAAGGATAATTGGGGAACTGCGTTGGGAGGTAATTTCTCTTTGGGTTTGATTGGCTTTTTGGTGATGTTGCCGGTGATTGCGTTGATGATTCTCTTGATGATAATGACAGGGAATAGCGAGTCGCCCTATCTTCTGTTCTTTGTGATTGGGGCGATGGTTTTAGCGATTGTTCTGATATCCGCTTTTACTACGGCGGCGGACACGGTTTTCAAAGCCTATCTGTACGCTTACGCGACAGGAAAGACGATTCCTAGAAATGTGGATACATCGTCGTTTCGGGTCGCGTTTAAGGAAAAGGCTTAGCGGGGGATCAATAAGTTTTACAGATTACATTCGAAATCGATTTTGAAACTGTAGACGCGGTCGTTGACCGCGTTACGCGATCAACGATCGCGTCTACATTCACCGAAGATGAAATTGTTGGACACTCTCTTATAGGGTCCGGGTCGCTGTTGGTTGGGTCGGATCTGTCTCCAGATCCGCTACTATATTAACGACGGGGTAGGGTGGGCTTTGCGGGTTGAATTATTTTTGGGGCGCTGGTCGGTCCTAGGCTCGACACTTAGGGGGAAGCGGGTAGGATACTCGTCATGTTTGCATGGAGGCGTTTGGCGATCGGTGTGTTCCTGCTATGCTTGACGAATTGGGCAGTGGCCCAATCAAAGTCGGAAAGCAGGGGTACGGTTGTTAGTAGCGTAGACTTTGCTAAAGATGGAGCGAGTGGGTGGCGGATTGTCGACGATTTCGATTCGGTTCGCAGGTCGACCACTCTCGGAGGATCTCTCAATTTGATCGGCGCCTCTAAAGTTTCAGGTTGGACTGATTGGTATTGGGTCGGTCCCGAGTCGGGCGCTCAGTTTAGCGGCGACTTGCAGAAGGTTTATGGTGGGGAGATTGCGTTTACCTTGCGGCAAGGCCTCGCGTCCGCTTATCGGCATTCTCGGCCTTGGGGAGATCCTCGCTTGGATCGTTTCAGCCAGGCGCTGAATACCGCGCGAAATCGCATCACTTGGTCAGAGGAAAAAGTGACGCTTTCGATTGAAGGTAGAAACGGAAAGTCTCTGGCGGTTACGCTTGAAGACGCCCGAACGGAGGAGCAGCGAAACTACATCTTGAGAATTGATGTAGATGATAAACCGAGCCTTAGAACTTACCGGGTACGTTTAGACGAAAGCGCCGCTTGGAAGACGAAAACGAGCGAAAAGGAGATTCTGGGGATTTTGTCTGACGTAAAGAAAATCTCGATACGAAGCTCGCATTGCAGTGGATCGAGAAGTCGAATTGAGCTGACGGAAGTTTCTTTGATCGCGCCGCCCGAACCGGTGATTATAATCGATCGTTCGACTCACGGGTATTCCAACGATTCTCTTGGAACTGTTTTGAAGGGTACTTCGGAGGCGTTTCCAGAAGACAAGGACCCTCGATTGAAGTTCGATTCGGCTCCAAGTTTAGCCGCGGCTCAAGCGGTTCTTGGCCAGTGGCTGCAGTCGCCACCGGCGCTGTCGCGGCAGCATTGGGAAATGGGCGAGGTACCGCGCTATTGGAAAACGGGGACGGATACGGCGGTTGTTTACGAGATCAATGTTCCAAAAAGCGGATACGATGATGTCAAACTTAGCTTGGGTGCGGATAACGGTTTATTTGCTTGGTTGAATGGAGAGTACCTGGGCGGTTATATCTCGCCGGGAGGAACGCGGCTGGGAGAGTGGGATTTGGATTTGGCTCGTCTCGAACCGGGACGGCATTTTCTTCAGTTTCTGCGTGTCGATCATGGGAGCATCAATGGGTTTGCCATTCTGATGACGGGGGTAGGCGACCCGCTAAATGAGGATGCGGTAGTTGATGAATTAGACGTTGAGCCCGCAGAGAATGAGTTAGCGGTTACTGGCGTCTCTGATGAGTTAGATGCGGTCACTGAGGAGCCGCGGCTGGGTATATTGCTCGTTCGAGAGGAGGATCGCTATGTTCCGCGAAGTGGGTCCACGACTACACTGCTTGCCAGGATTTGTCGGAATGACAATGGCGTCTGGAGGCCGACGTCTGCGGAGGCGGATAGGCGAAAGATCAAGTTTTCGTTCGTTGGGGGCTCGAAAAGCGAAGTGGACTCAAGTTTCGCATTTACCCTGAACCCGTCCGACGAGTACGCGGTCTATGCGAATGAAGCTCAGAGAAAGCGAGAGACGGGCGGAACGCCCTCAAACTTTCGTTACGAAATCAAATGGCTGAATGAGGGCATTGGCCGCGAATCCGATGATTGGATAAGAACCGCGTTTCCTGTTTCTGAATACAGAGCGCGTCTTAGGTGCTTCAGCGGAGGGGGTTTCGTTGAGGTGTTGGCCCAGGCGGACGATTGCATCTCGCTTGTGAGAGACGGCGACAGAATTGTGGCTGCGAGCTCGGATCAGGCGATCGTGAAGGTCCCGAAAGACGATAACGGAAATGGGATTGCGGATGGCTATTATCATAAGCGAAGCGATGGAAGGCTCTCGCGCGACGAGTTCTTCGGGCCGAAGGCAGATTATGACGAGGAAGGCTTGCGGAAGTTTGATGAAGCGGGCGACCATATGAGCGCTTATGACGAATATCGACTCAATATGAAGTACGAGTTTCTCGACCTTCGGTCTTTCGACCAGAAGGATTTAATTGTCCAGGCTCCTAAGACTTTCAACAAAAGCTACTTTGCGGAATTCGAGAAACTCACAGGTATCAAGGTACAGCTCTGCGATCATAGCTTGTATGGGTGGGATGGTTTGTTCATGGGGGCGGTCATCACTTATTCGGACTATAAAGGCATGGGTATTTTCGGACCTGATGAAAAGCGAAAGGAGCTGATTCGGGTGCATTTCCAATACCACCATGCGGCCAAGCTGAACCCACAGAAGATGAAGGACTTTAAGGAAGACTTGACGACTGCTTTGCTCGAAGTTTGCGGATTGGATCCTTTCGATGTGAAGCCTCGCGAAGCCAAATTGCTTATTCACAAAAATGATTAGAGTCGCTAGATCGATTGTCGTTTTTCTCTTACTCGGGTTGGTTGGTTTGGCTTCTGAGGATTTACGGCCGAGTCAGGATGATCCGACGAAGGGTCTGCAGCTTTACTTAAGCGTGGGTAGGGGGAATTTGATTGATCGCATTCAAGAGCGGCCGGTGATTTTGGACTTGGAGATTGAAGCGTCCCGTTCCGTATACCCCGAGGAGCCTCCAGTAAGCAGCCTGGAATTTGTAAGTGTTGAGTGGGTACAGTTTTTCGATGCATTGACCGGGGAAGCAGTAGAGGTAGAGGCGGTTTCGCTCGGTGGAAACGGGGGCTCGATCGAGGTTCCTGTCACCGATGGGAGCGCGTTTTTGAGCTTCAGAGTTTTGAGTCCTTTGCCGGAGCAATCTTTGTTGTACGCGGCCATGACAAGCGAAACGATGAAGCTCGAGCTGTCTTCGAGCGAGGTAACGGTTTTCACTCATGCTTTGGAGGAGCTTGGGGATGAACTTAAGCTTGAGTACCTTTATGATGCAGGGCGGGCATATTTCATTCTAGAGGACGCTGATTCAGTCGAAGAGTACGCGAAGAAGATCAAGAGCCTGGTCCCCAACGATCCAGGAGCCTGGGAACTTGAGGCAGAGGCGCGAGCCCTTCGGGGAGATATGAAGACTGCTTACGCGCTCATGAACAGAGCAATTGAAGCGATAAAGGCAGATCCGGTAAAGTACCCGTATGAGCCAACCTACTATTATTTGCGATTGGATGCCTTCGCGGATGCGAGATGAGTGAAACTACATCCAAGGCTTCAAGCTGCTTTCGGTCTTGTGGAGCGCGAGATTTACAAATCGGCTTAATTTTTCCATGGGTAGGTAGGGAATGGATACGACGCCGGAACCTAGTTGGATTGTCAAATTTCCGAGGTTTTTGATTCTTTGACCGCGGCTTTGTTGGATATTCGCGATTTGGAGTTTATGTAGCGGAAAGATCGTAACTCTCTTGCCGATGAAGCCTTGGCGTATGGCTCCGTACTCGTCGTTATGCCAGAATCCATAGCGGTGATAGCGCAGCATCAGTATTAGGATACCGGGGACGAGAAAAATAAATCCTAGCAGGAAGAGTTTGCTTATGAATATCGATAGAGTGGATATGGTGATCGAGATGGGAATGAGCCAGAAAAATACGAATGTACGTCGTATATAGCTGGGAGAAATCTCGTCGAAGGTGGGCTCTGGACAGTCTGGGAAGACGATTGAAGTGAAGGATGGGCCTTGGTCGGGCCTCAGAATGGGGATATGAACGCTAGCGTCGTTTCTCTTGGCGTGGCTGACGCCGATTTGGCGATATTGCAGTTTGACTCTCCCTAGCATCCGGGCCGCGAGGTTTTGAGATATGGAAACGGACTGCACTTTAGACTTCTTAAGCGTGGTGGATTTTCGTTCGAAGAATCCGGTGAGTCGGACGAGTCGGTCGCCTTTATCGTGCAGTTCGTAGTTGTAGTAGCGCGCTAACGCGCCGAGCATTGAGCCGGAGATTAGCAAGAAGAGGGATAGGAATACAATGCCGATCAGCAGTATCATTCCGGCCACTACGCGAAACCCTACCACGGACTGTAATGAATCTAGTAAGTCTGAAAAGAGGTTTTCGAAGAGATAGCGGCCGATTCGGTCGGAAAACGGAGCCATTGCGGCGAGCGCGACGAATGCGAAGTAACTGGTGAGGCCCGACTTCGCCACTTCCCAGTTCGAGAGCTTCTCGGGGATGCTTGCAGGTTCGGGGGCGTCGGTCTGCGTTTCCTCTATTTCTATGTGTTTTTCCGCCGCGAACACCTTGCTTCTCGTATCGTTGGCGAAGGCTTCAGCGACTCCGGGCAGTTCGATCTCAGCCCCTTTGGAGCCGGCGGATTCGATAAGGCAATTTACGACTTTGAAAGGAGCGAAGTATAGAGGACGGATGATGTTGACGTTTTGTATCCTGCCGAACTCGAGATTGAGGTGTTCCTTTTTGAATACGCCGCGATGTATCAGGATTTCCCCTTCACGCACTTTGAATTTGAAGTAGCAGTAGTAAAGGAAGGCGTAGCTGGTGATGGAGATGATTATGGTAGGGATCGCAATGCTGAACCAGAGGAGCTTATTTTCGGCAAAGACCGAGAAGACAGCGATTGCCGGCAGAATGTTTTGGATAGTCGCTTTGACGAAGGAGACCGCAAACTTGATGATGAAGTAGGCGACTGAGACCGGTGACAGCCGTTGCCAACCGCTTGTCTCTAGAGGAGCGTCTTCGAGAGCGTTCATTCTTCGAGGACTTCGTTCTTGGTTTTATCGAGGATGAATTGCTTTATGCGATCCGCTCGTTCGCTTTCTAAGCCGCTGATCTGCAGATCGACGCCGGAGCCTCCTGCGGTGAATAATCTTAGACTGCTTAAACCGAGTTTTCTCTCGATGGGACCCTGATGGACTTCGATGTGCTGGACTCGATTGAAGGGAAGCAAGGTATACTGATGCCAGAAAAGACCTTTTTTGAAGGCGAGGTCTTTTTCTCTGAGCGCGACGCCCCGACGCTTGTGTTCCGCGAAGTTGTGCCATTGGGAGAGAGTGAAGAGTACGATTCCAATAAGCAGGAATGAGAAGTAGACTGCGAGCGGGAAACCCGAAGAGAAGCTGACGACGGTGCCAATGACTAAAAAGATGCTGGAGCTGAGGCAGCCTTGCCAGAAAGGAGGCCAGGGGGCGGAGGGCGCGAGGGGTTCAAGCTCGATGTCCTCCCAGCGCGGCAGCTGATTGGTATCGCGTTGAGGATTCGAATAGGTGCTGGCTTCTTCTTCCATTGATAGGGTCTGAGGTATCCTCGGTTCGTCGTCACAAATGACAAGTGGTAAGATGCGCTTCCTTTGCTCGATCAAGGTTCGCCTTTCTACGCCTGCGAAGTTGGGTTGAGCGCTTTGCGGGCGAGCTTAAATTACGGAACAGTAGATACGGGTCCGCAGGGGATTGAAATCGGTTTATCGGGGTCTAGATTCCGAAAGTTGATTTTCGAATACCTCGCTATGAAGCTTATGATTTCGGTATTTCTGCGTGTGATTGCAGTCTGGATTTCGATCGGCGCCTTCGGCGTTTTGGCGATTGGGCAGACTCGGGTTTATCGGGACTTTCCCTTGGACCCTGAGATTGGCTTTGGTTTGTCTGAAAAGTTCAAGGTCGAGGTGAAGACCTGTAGCGAAGCTTTTAAGGAGATCCGAACGTACGCGATTACGCCTAACGAAGAACGAGTGGTGACGGAAAAGGAGCATTTGACGATGTTCGGTTTTAGCCCCGCGGATGGGCCCGTCACGATTAGAGTGAGCCTAGCGAATGGGGGGCGGTTGGATCCAGGAGCGATTGAATTGGTGAATAAGACTTACCAGGGGGTAGAGGCTTCTCATGAGGGCGATTCTTTGGTGATCGAAGCGTGTCAGCCATTGAAGCAACTGATGGTGCGAATGCCGGAGGATAAGGAGAACCCGCTGATGATTCACGTTGATCCCTACGCTCCGCCTGTTTTGCCGAAAGACTTGAATGTGGTGACTTTCGATGGCGGAAGAAATGGCAGAGTCCATAAGCAAAGGGCTGAATGGGACCGCTATACGGTGCCGGACGATGTCGATGCGGTAGTCATTGAAGATGGAGCGCTTTTTAAGGGCACGATTCATACGACTGGCGAACGCAAGACGCCATTGATCGTGCAGGGTAATGGCATCATTATCTGTCGCGAGGTTTCCAAGCCTACGGACGACGTGAAGATGAAATACAATGCTCTGGAACTGACGCATGGCAGGGGGCACAAGGTCGATGGGATCACGTTCGTTAACGGCCGTCACTTTGCGATTCGGATGAATCAAGAGGCTCACGCCAGAAATGTTAAGATCTACGGGTATCGAGCGAACAATGACGGGATCGTGGTCGGGGCCGATTCGCTGATCGAAAACAGCTTCTTCAAATGCAATGACGATCACATCAAGATCTACTACCCTCGGGTTCAGGTAAGAAACTGCGTCTTCTACGAGCAGTTTAATGGAGCGATCTTCCAGCTGTGCTGGAATAGACTCGATCCAGGCGATCAGTCTTTGATCGAAAACGTGGAAGTGCTGGAATGGGAAGCGAATTGCGGCGATCCTGATTTGGGCGAGGGTGGGATCGCTCGTTCGCTCATTAATCATCGCGAATCGGAAGCCTTCGGTAGGGATCTTGTGGATACGGTTTTTCGCAATATCTATGTACAGCCGCAGATCGCCCGCTTCTTTTGCGTGAACGGTTTGGACCATCCGGTTACCTATGAAAACGTCCGCATCGAGAATGTTACGCTAGAAAAGGAGCCGAAGACTTACAGCTGGGTTTACGCTGGCAAGGAAGGGGATAGCTCGACTTCGATCGACGTGACGTTTTCGAATGTGCGTTTCGGCGATCGCTTCATTGGGGCGGATGATTTCAAGACGAAGGGAGACGTTCGCTTCAGTTTCGAGAATGAGGGAAAGCCCTTTAGAGGTCCGATCAATCCGGGCGAAGCCGATGATTGCGAGTGCAAGTAAGATGGCCTTCGTTTGTCGCGAGAACTGGATTGTCTCACTAATTCAAGGCAGGGATTGCGTCTAAAAAGTCCCGTAGAGGCTCTTATTGTAGCCGGTGAGTTCGGTGTAAACTTGGCCGACGCGTTTGCCTGATGCGTCGTAAGCGATTCCGGCGCCTTCCCAGTAAGCGAAGTCCCCGATCGCCCCGATGAGCTCTTGGGAAGGGTGTGGCGTTGCGACAACTATCGAGTCGCTATCGCCGTTGTCATCGACCCAACGTATTCGGTACTTTATAGGGTAATTGCCGCCGGTGTCATCAGATTTCCAATACTCGATCGGTTCCCATGAAAAATTCTCGGATGAAATTGAGGTGAGGCGGCTTTCTTTATCGATGAGGTACAGTTGGGAAAAAGGGTCGGTTTTGCCGTCTTCTCTCCGCATTACGTAGGCCATTAGTTCCGTACCGTCGTCGAAAATGGCACTGGTCCAATTCCATCCGATTTGTCCGGGCGAGAGTTGGCTGCTGCTGATTTCGTGGTCCATCCAGGCGAGTCCTTCGATAGCTACGGGCTTGCCGTCAACCTCGAGGCTGCCTTTAAGTTGGAGTCGAGGGAAGGTGATATAGTAGCTCTTCGCGGTCGGGTCCTCGCCTTTTCTGGAAACGCCGGCTCGGCCTCAATGATGTTTAAGACATCTTCTTTCGTGAGGGGTTCAAAATAGAGGCGATCGCTGGTGTCATAGTCTGTCGATACCGTTTCTGGATTAGAGTTCACCATGATGGTCTCAAAGCCATC
>JBCCZW010000046.1:0-12873 GCA_039186805.1 Verrucomicrobiota bacterium | reverse complement strand
GCGGCACTGGGTCCCGGTCAACGGGTTGGAGAGTATCCGGGTTTTCGATACGGCTGAGCTCCTGGGTGAGCCACGAGCGGACTTGGTTGAGCGGCGTTGCGATTTCGCCTTCGATGGATCCCCATTGGGGTAAAGATCCGTGACGCTTGTACTCGCGGCGAAGTTCTTCGGCGCGTTCGCGGGCTTGCGAAAGACGTTCGCGAGCTGCGGGTTCTTCAAGAAGTTCTTCGATCGTGCGGAGGCGTTCTACCCACTCGACAAAGTCCCCTCCCGTGATGGGCCCCATGCGGTTATTGCCGGTACCGGGACCTGTCATGTTTTGGAGGAATTCTTCGAGGGATTGCTCAAGTTGGGATAGCTGTTGATTCGGCGAGCCGCCGGAGGAACCCCCTTGCTGGGGAGATTGGCTGGGCTGCTGACTTTGACCGGGAGCGTTGTTCGCTTGTTGCGGTGGGTTGCCTTGTCCTTGCCCGGATTGCGAACCAGGCTGCTGCTGTTGCGAATTGCTCGCTTGCTGCCCGCTTTGTTGTCTCTGTTGCTGTTGGCTGTTGGCCTGCTGTCCTTGTTGTTGACTAGGCTCTTGGTTTTCGTTTTGGGATTCGCTCTGAGGCGAACCTTGACCGGATTGGGCGAGCTGTTCGGATTCGGCTTGGCTGGGACTAGACTGTGCGGGTCCCCTCATCGATTCCCGGTTTGAGTCGTTCGAAGATGGATCTTCGCTTCTTTCTCCGCTGCTGGCCTGCTCGCCGTTTTGCTGCCTTTGCGGCTCGCTTGGATTTCCGGCTCCGGAAGGTTGTTGGCCTTCAGGGCGTTCTTCGCCGAGTCGGCGGGTGAGCTCGTCGATTTCGCTTTGCGCAAAGCGAAGGCTGGCGGATTCGCTTCCTAAAATTCGTTCGGCGGCATCTTCGATCGTTTGCTCGATGCTTTCCAGGGCTTCGCGGATTTCGGGCTGAAATTGGTTGCTTTGATCGACGAAGCCTTGGCGTAGGAGTTCGGAGCCAGTCTCTAAGAGATCGTCGGTTTCATTTTGCGACTGACGACGCAGCATGTTGTAGAGTTCTTTGTGCAAGGTGGGTTCGGTCTGTTCGGAATCAGTCGCAACCTGCTGTATCTGATCCATGAGCTGCTCCAGTTGCTGACGCTGCGCTTCCATTTTCGAGGCGGTGGCGTCGCGCGTTTCCGAGTCGTCAAGCTGGGTAGTGGGGGCGTTACGTATTTGCTCTAGCTCTTCTTCAATCTCGCTTTGACGGCTTGTCATTTCGCGGGCGGCTTGGCGGGCTTCGCGGAGCTGTTCGGAAAAGCGGTTGGAGGCGTTTTCGCGGAATTCCTCTCGGATATTGTCGAGCTGTTCCTGCGCTCGCGAGCCTGAAGCGAGAGCTTGGGAGACTTCTTCCTGTTCGAGGTTTTCAGCGGTCCGCTGCATCTGCTCGCGGGTCTGGTCCATCTGCTCCTTGGTTTCTTGACGGCTTGGCGTCGAGGACATGCTGTCCATGTTTTGGCGGGCCTGATCGAGCTGCGATATCATTTCGCGTTGTTCTTCTTCAAGCCGTTTCAACTCGCGACGGATCTTCTCTTTTTCGTCTTCATCGGCTGCGTTTGCCAAGGCGTTTTGAAGTTCTTGGAGGCGTTCGTTGAGTTCCTGTTGGCGGCGCGCGAGCTCATTCAGCTTGGAGAGAGATTCTAGCTCTTGTCGTTCTTCTTCGGATACGATGGGCTGCGCTTGGGATTCGGTTTGGTATCGATTCTCTTCGGTTTGGAACTTCAAGTTATTGAGTTGGCGTTGACGTTGGCTTTGTCCCTGTCCGCCTTGACTTTGATTTTGCTGGTTGCGGCTGACATCGAATTCGTTGGGAACTAGCTTCAGCAGCGCTTGGTAGGCTCCCTGCGCGGCGCTCCAAGAAGGCATGAGGGCGGAAGGCCTTTCGTTTGGTTCGGATTTCGACAATTCGTCGAGCACTGTATCCATAAACTCGATCGCTGAGTTGGCAGCTTGTATTTGCTCTTCTTCTTGGAGGCGTTCGATACCTCGCTGTAGTCGGGCCCGAACGGTTTCTTGAGATTCCTCAATCACTGTCAGATCCTCGCCGTAGCTCGCATCGGCGCTGGGGCTTTGTTGAAGCTTCCAGAGGGAGATCGCAATTTGGCGCTGCATTTCGGCAAGTCGCTGGTTTTGGTTGCCCTGTCCCTGTTGTCCTTGCTGCTGCTGTTGTTGCTGATCACCCGATGATTCTCTGAAGATCTCGTCGAGGGAACGCACTTCCGCGAAATACAGATCGCTTGAGGTCTGGCGTTCTTGACCGTCTGGTCCGAAGTCTCTCGCCCAGATGAACCACGTGACTAGTTCGGCGGGCTTTAAGCCCTGCTCTTCCAGGTATACGCGGTCTTGGAAATTGGCGGATAATTGGTATTCGAAATCTGGTGACTTAAGAGACTTGAGTTCGACGGGTCGGTTCGCGAAGGAAAAGCCTAGACCGTAGTCGATCAGGCCGAAGTCGTCGGATGCGTTAGCGGCGAGCTGTACTTCCTCGATGGGAGAGACCCGTTGGTCTCCTTTCGGGAAATCGAATTTGAGGATAGGCAGCTGGTTAGGAAGGACGTCTATGTCGATTTTCGCGGGACGCGGATCCGAGCGACCTTGAGCATCGACGAGGCTGAGGGTGTAGCGGGCGCTCTTATCCAGGGTGAAGTCGGCGGTGAAGAGTGTGGGCGCATCGGGCGAGGGCGCGAGATTCAAGCTATCGCCGTCTTCGGAAATGAGCTGGGGAACGATACCTGGCTTGTTGAGGTGGAAGTCGTATTGGAGCCGAGAGCCTTCAACGGCGCTAATGCGCTTGGTGTCTTCAATGATGCGATCGTCGAGTCGAGTGTAATCCGGATAGTCGAGATTGGCATCGGCTTTAACGAGCTTGGGATATTCGAATATGTTGACGGCGTACTCGCCGGATTGATGGGTGTCGATGCTCACTTGGTAATCGAGAGGGGCGTCGATGCGCTGGAGAGTGTAGGCGTAGATAGGGTCGGAGAGGCTCTTGGCCATGGGGAATTCGGATTCGACGCCGTCTTTGTAGCGAACTTTTAGTGTGGCCGCTTCTGGTTCAAAACCCTCGTAGCGGGCGGTGATGACGACTGAGGAGCCTTTTTCGATTTCTACGTTTCCGGGTTCGATGGAGGTTGAGGTATCTACAACTACTCTTTCCTGACGCTCTATGTAGGGAGAGTCGGCGAAAATGACGAGAAGGGCTAGAATAATGGCGACCGCCTTAGCGGTTCCTTCGCCTATCGCGAGCCAACGGTGTTTGGTCCTCTGGATCTCGTCCCAGTAAAATCGAGTGGGGTGTTTGAGAGCTTGTTTGAGGAGTTTGCTCTGGAGAAAATTATATGAGGATTCGTCGCCCGACTGCTGTATTGAAGTTGTGAGTACTTGCTTTAGGTTGGGGTAGAGGGTTTCTATTTCTTTGGCGGCTTCAAAGTAGTCGGTTTGAGTTTTAGAATTTTTGCGGAGTTCTAATACAAGAGCGGCAATGGGGACAAGGATTGCGATCAGGGTGATTAGGATCGGATAGGACAGATTCAGTTTTGCAGCTAGGAAGAAGGTCAGGGCGACGGCGGAAATGAACCAAAGCAAGGTTGTCGCTTTTAGAACGCGAATGGCTCGCAGTCGTTTCGCCAAGGCGAGAAGCGCTGATTTCAGATAGGGATGAACTTGTTGTTTCATGCGGGTTGTTCCTGCGATTGGCTTTTGAGTTTGATGGCGACGAGACTTTCCACAGCGAGGAAGAAGATAGCGGTGAGGATGACCCATCTCCAGAGCTTTTGCTCGCTCTCTATTTCGACAGAATTGAGAGCCTTGAGTTCATCTTCGCTGATTTCTGGAGAAGCTGGTTGAGAATCGTTGGAGAGAGGGACGCCTAGTTGCTCCCAGTCGTCGATGGTGAGCGGGGTGGTGATCGATTCTCTAGAAGAAAGATTGGCTGCGATCCATCTGTTTGAATTGTCGTTGGATATCTGATACAAGCCAGGAGCTTCGATCCCGTCTTGTAGAGCTTGGCCGTCTTGAGTTTTTGCCATCTCGGTGGGGATGCTAGCAGCTTCCCTTAAGTCTATGATCGGATTATGCGTTGGAATGTTCAGCGAACGTTCCGCCAAGGTTTGGAACCAGGGAACGAATTTGGAGGATAGCACCCATTGGGAGGACTGCGGAGTCCAGCTTCCTTGCCAAATGACAAGACGACCTTGTCCGATGTCGATCTCCAGTGTGGCGGGCGAACGATCGTCGAAGGAGGCTGTGGTTCGAATCGATTCTGAGCTGGGGTGTTGGAGGGAAACAGGATTCCAGAACCGTATTTTCGTAAAGTCGTTGAATTTCGGATTGGCGAATGGGGAGTATTGCGGGTGTTGAAAATCGATGTCGCCGATAAGCGCGTAGTCTTCGCTGCGGCTGTTGAGGCTCCAGGGTGAGAGGCGAGTAATGCCTTCTAGCGTTGGGAGGCGTTGCTCTGAATCCAGGAAAAGGAGAGCTGTTGAGCCCGCGTCGATCCTCTCTCTGATCATTTGGGCAGTTGATTCTGGGAGCGCCGCGTCAATCAAGTAAAGGTCGGCGGTTGCCAGTGATGTATCCGGTTTTTGGATGCTTAGGCTGGGAAGGGGTTCTTTCCACCCGGTGATCGCTTTCTCGACGTAAAATGAAGTTTGCTCGAGGGTTGATTCTTCAGCTTCCGAGATGAGGGATATAGCTACTTTACGCGGTTCGCTCTTAGCTACGTAGATTCGATTGTCGTAGGTCTCTTCATCGCCAAGAAGGGTGATGTAGAAGGGCCCTTCGGCATCTGCGGGGATGGGGATGAGGCTGATTTGAGCTTGGTCGGGCGATACCTTTATTTGTATGGTCTCCGTAATCGCGGACCCAGAATTTGCATCGGCGACGTTAAGGATGGCGGAGGTTTCATTCTCGTAGCCATGGGAGCGGGTAGCGACTCTGGCGAAATTGAGACTAGCCAAAGGATCCGTCCAGCCGAGCCATTGCAGGCTGAGGTTCTGAGCGGTTTCGGACTCAATGGGTTGAAAGTCGATAAGCAGGCCATCGGGCCAATCGATAGATGCAAGTTCTGCGATTTCGGAACCGCTGGAGAAGTCGGAGACCACGGTTAGGCTTCGTTTGGAGCGAGTATTGGTTTCTTGACTGAACTGGTCGAATTCGCTGATGGCGAAATCGATCGCTTGACCGAGTTCGGTGGGTTGCCAGGTGGGTTCTCGGTTTGCCAGAGCAGCTTTGAAAATATCAGGTCGGTCGTTTGGCAGAGCGGCGTTCCATTGATCTGGGGAGAATATGGATTGGATGGATCCGGCGAACGAGTAGACGGCGAGAGTCGTATTGGGAGAGAGGGATTCGCTGATTTCGGCTGCCTTTTCTATGGCGTTCGCATGAAGATTAGAACGTTGCATGCTGGCGCTTTCATCTATGAGGATGATGCGCGTTTCGGAGGCATCAGAGGAGAGAAGCTGCGTCTGATTATTTTCGATGAAGGGGCGAGCGAATGCCGCGGCAAGAAGGGCTACGATTAAACAGCGAAGGATCAGGAGCCAAGGGTTTTGAATTTGCGATCTCTTCTGCAGGCGCGGTGCGGACTCTGAAAGAAAACGCGTCGTACTAAACTGGATACGATCGCGAGTGCGTCGCTGTATAAGATGGAAGATGATGGGGCCTGCGATGAGTAAGGCTCCGGCGAGAAACCAAGGAGAGAGGAAATTCATTTCCTAGCGCCTCCTTTTGCGTAGGCTGCTCTGGCTTGGCTACGTTGCGTACGGATGAGCTCGAGAAGAGCGAAATACAGCGGCGTATCGGATTTGGCGATTTGGTAGCGAACGCCGTGTTGTTCGAAAGCGTATCGGAGGATGGATTGGTGTTCCGAGAAATTCGCTTTATAGTTTTCGGCGGCCTCTGGCGGATCGACGTAGAGGGTTTTTCCGGTTTCGAGGTCTTCCCAGAGGGCAGCTTTGCCGTATTCGAGAGATTCTTCCGCTGGATCGAGAATTTGAACGGCCCGTACGTCGTGCCCTGCGGCGACTAAGTGGGACATTTGCTTTTCCCAGTCAGCTACCGGTGTGAGAAAATCGGATACGACGATGATTAAGCTTCTCTTGCGGTTGAGGTTGGAAATTTGCTCGAGAGTTTTCGAAAGATTTGTTTCTTGGCCTCTAGCCTTTCCTTCGAGTAGGGAAAGGATGCGCTTGAAATGACCCGGTCGCCAGCGAGGGGGAACGTAGCTCTGGATCCCGTCATCGAATAGCCCGAGGCCTACTATATCGCGTTGCTGGAGCAGGAAGTAAGCGAAGGTGGCGGCGAGCGTCCGGGCGTATGCCATTTTGGATACATTACCTGATGCGAAGGACATGGAGCGACTTGTGTCCGCTACGACGAGAGCTCGGAGATTCGTTTCGTCTTCGAATTTCTTTATATATTCGCGGTCGGCTCGCGCTAGAACTTTCCAGTCGAGGTAGCGGAGGTCGTCGCCCGGGGCGTATTGGCGGTATTCGGTAAATTCGACAGAGAAGCCTTCGAAAGGACTGCGGTGGAGGCCGGACCAGAGACCTTCTATGACGACGCGAGCCCTCAGCTCCAGGTCGCGGATCGCGAAGAGCGCTTGAGGGTCGATGCCTGTGGATTTTTGGGAAATGAAAAGTGAAGAATGAAAAGTGAAGAGTTGAAGGGGGCTTTGCTGGGCTGGACTGAAGTCTTACCTCCTTTTAGGTTGGGCAAGGGTAGAATTAGCTAGAACTGTTCCCTCCATTATGAAGCTGAGTTTTCGATTAGTTTTTGGATGAGGGTTTCGATGGTGACGCCCTCGGCTTCGGCCCGATAGGTAAGGAGGAGGCGATGGCGAAGGACGGGTGGGGCGAGCTTTTTGATATCTTCAATGGTCACGTGAGCTTGCCCGTTCCAGAGAGCGAGGGCTTTGGCGCTGAGTATGAGGCTTTGGCCGGCTCGGGTACCGGCGCCCCAGCTGACCCATTCTTTGACGAAGTCGGGAGCGTCCTCGTTTGAGGGTCGGGATGAACTCGCGAGTTTCACCGCATAGCGTATCGATTCCTCGGATACCGGAACTTTCCGGACAAGGTCTTGGAAGGCGAGGGCGTCTTTATCGTCAAAGACGGGTTCTATCTTTTCACCGCCACTCGCTGTGGTTCTTTGGATAACTTCGACTTCGTCGTCCTCAGGTAGGTAATCAATCAATACATTGAATAGAAAGCGGTCGAGCTGGGCTTCGGGAAGCGGGTAGGTGCCTTCCATTTCGACAGGGTTTTGGGTAGCGAGTACGAAGAACGGTTCGGATAGCTTGTGACGAACGCCGGCTGCGGTGACTTGGTGTTCCTGCATCGCTTCCAGGAGGGCGGATTGCGTCTTGGGCGGCGTGCGATTTATTTCGTCAGCCAGGAGCATGTTAGTAAAGATGGGACCTTTGACGAACTTGAGTTGGCGGCCTTCTGGAGTATCCGATAGAATTTCGGTGCCGGTTATATCGGCGGGCATCAGATCTGGGGTGAACTGGATGCGTTGGTATTGGAGCTGGAAGGTTTGGGCGACGGATTTGACGAGAAGGGTCTTTGCGAGGCCGGGCGCTCCGGTGATGAGGCAATGGCCGCCAGCGATGAGCGCGAGTAGTAGTTGCTCCACTACATCGCGTTGGCCGACGATGGCTTTGCTGAGTTCAGCTTCGATTTGCTTTCGGCCAGATTGGAGTTTTTCGAAGGTAGCTTCGTCTTGTTCGTTTTGCAGGTTTTGGATTTCAGACATTTCTAAAATTGCGAGTTGCGTTTGCGAGTTTGGGCCGGATTGAACTCCAAGATTGAGCGAGTTCAGTGCGTCATGGCGTAGAAAATTATGTTGATGCCCATGGGGTAGGCCTTTTTTTCCGCGAATTCGCGGAAGTACCATTCGGCTTCGCCCTCGCGTTCCCAGCCGTCGCCAAGATCGGTGTTATGGCAGATGATGGCCATCATGCGGCCTTTGTCGTCGAAGAGCGCTTTGTAGTGGACCGTGCGGGCGTCTGGGCGCTCCCAGGTAATACCGGTACCACGATTCATGCTTGCGGAGTGAATGCTGGGTACTTGCGGTTTTTCTTCGAGATCGAAGACGATGTGAAAAATGGGGTGGTCGATAGGGAGCTCGACGGGTTCGCGGTTGGGAAAGACGCGTTTGATTTCATAGTAGAAGTTTTCCCATTCGCGTTCTCCCCAAAAATCGTCTACCATGAGGAATCCGCCGTTTAGTAGGTATTGCCGCAGGGCAACGATTTCGGCTTCACTGAATTCGAGGTCGCCGGGTTCGACCATGTAGAGGAAGGGGTAGTCAGATAGGTCATCCTGATCGAGGCGAACGACAGCGGTGTCGGGATCGACCTTGAGGCTAGTCATTTGCTGGAGGCGATAGGCGAGGTTAAGTTCGGCATCGGGATAGTCGGTCGCCCACTTTTGGCGTCGGTAGTTGTAGCCTCCTCTGTAGGTGTATGATGAATACTGAACGCGGGCGAAAGTGAAGACGTCGTATTTGAATCGAGGATTGATCTCCCAATCGGGGACGCCCGCTCGCTCGTCGATCGTTTGCCGCATGCGTTGGGCGGATGTTTCATCGATGGCAATGCCGGAAAGGGCGAGGGCGATAACGATTAGCGAGCGGATCATTCGATGTTGAGTAATGTGGCGTCTATGAGCGGTTCCGTGGTTTCTTCTGTGGGCAAGGCTTGGGCTTCCTCGGCTTGGATTTCCTTGAGCAGTTTGAATGCCGCGCGGTAGCGTGGAGCAGATTCGAGCGCGAGCAGAACGTTTCGCTTAGCGGAATCAAGATCTTGCTCTTGCTTGTGCAGCAGGGAGAGCCGGTAGTGGATTTCCGCGAGGTTGGGTACATCGAGCTCAATGAGCACTTTGCCCGCTTTTATCGCTTCGGTTGCATTGCCTAGATTTTGTTCTGCGTCTAGGAGAGCTTCCCACGGGTGACGGATCATGGGGTCGATGGCAAGGGCGGCGTTCGCCCATCGCTTGGCGGCGTTCCAGTCGTTTTCTTCGAGGGCGAGACTGAGAAGTCTTAAGGGCGGCGAGAGCCGATCGCCTTCGTTTTCGGCGATGAGTTGCAAGGTCGAAATTTCATTAGCGGTGTCCTCGAGCCCGCGGTAGGCTTGGGCGAGTAAAATGTGGGCATTTTCATCTCCAGGAAGGTATTCAGCTTTGGATACAAGGTCTTCGAGGAGGTCTTTAGCTTGAGTCCATTTTTTCTCTCCGAGGAGAGTGTTGGCTTCTTCAAGCAGCTCATAGTAGTTGGGTTTGTCGGAGATGGCGTCTAGAGCCTGTTGGAGGATGTTTTCCGGAGCTTTGTAGGCGAAGGCGGCGCCGAAGTCTGCTGCAAGCTCTTGCGCGTAAACCAGGAATTCATCGTCAAGCGTTTCGAGAGGCGCCATGCGCGCGGCGAGGGCATCGTTCATCGTGACTCCTTTTCCGAGATCGCGAAGGAGCGCTCTCATGCTTTCGATACCGTAGTTTTCGAAAAGGTACTTCACGATGAGGGCTGATTGATAATAGGCGAATTGAACATCCTGTCCCGTTTGGGCCGTGAGGAAAGCAGCGCTCATTTCTGAAATCGGCTGCATGTTTTCTTCGAGGATGCGGTCGCGATAGTCGATGTTAAGGAGTCGTCCCCAGGAGCTGTTAGCTTCCTTCTCCTCATAAACGGAGATACCTTCGCTGAGCCAGCGAGGCATGCGATTGTTCGTGAGAGTGAGGGTAATTGAGTGGCAGAACTCGTGGTAGAGAACCGCCTCCCAATTCGCTAGGCTGCTGGCGGGGCTGTTGATGGTGAAAACCGGACCGAAACAAACGCCAAGGAAGCCTGGATTGCCCGGCATTCCAAAGGTGCGGACTTCGAAGTCTTTTGGGTTCGGGTAGATTTCGACGGTGACCTTTTGCGGGATCTCAACATCGTATCGCTTGGATAAATACTCGTAAGCCGGTTCCAGAAGATCGATAGCGCGTTGGCCGTAGATGGGAGCTTCCTTTTTCGTCATTCTAATAAGGAAGTGCTCGGTTTCTAGGGTGACAAAGTCATCGAGCTGATCGTGAAGCGTGACGAGGTTGTAGGCCGCTATATTATAAGGGTCGGCTTCGTGCACTTCGTGAGCGAGTTCCCAACCCTCTTTGTCGCGGCCCAGACGGAGGAGGTCTTGAGCGAGTTGGATTTTGGCAGAAAGGAAACTGGGGTCTTTGACCAGAGCGGAGCGTTGCAAAGCGGCGCCCTCCTTGAAACGGTAGTTTCGGGCTAGTTTCTGTCCGATGGTGTATTCAACATTTGGATTCTTAGACCAACTTGAAAGCGCTTTTCGAGTCAGCGCTTCTGCTTCTTCAATGTCATTTTGAAGGTGGGCGATAACCGCCTTGAGGGCGAGTGTCTTAGGGTGGAGAGGATTTACTTCCAGAGCGGAGTCAAGGTGCTGTTGGGCGAGGTCAAAAGCTTCTGCGGTGATGTAATGTTCGGCCACGAGCAGGTGAGCATCGATGTGCCGTGGGTTGATCTCGAGAGCCTTTTGGGAGTTGGCGATGAGTTGAGTTTGGTCGCCGTTGATGAAAGAATGGGCGAGTCCGGCCCAGAGGTCGGGCTCTTCGGGGAAGCGCTGCAGGCCTTCCTGAAAGCTCTTGGATGCGAGACGGTAGTCGTGCTTAGAGAGAGCGAGTCGGCCGGAGGCGAGGAAGGCGCTGATTGGCGGATCTTCTTCGTTCTGGGCGGCTTTAAAGAAGTTTTCGAGGACGAGTCGCGCATCAATGCCGAGCAAGATTGCGGCTTGGCCGATGGCTACTTTTGTTTCCGGGTAAGTGACGTAGCGAGAGCGCCTTGTAATGGTTTCATTGATGCGCTCTACTTGCTCGTCGGCTACGCTTTGCCGATCAGAATAAAGGGCTGCTTCTCTGAATAGAAGACGAAGGGGGAGGCTATAAGGGCGACGGTTGATGCCCTCCTCGAGAACTGTGAAAGCCTCTTCATACTTGCCGGTTAGCATTAGAAGGCGACTCTCCAGTTGCCACCATGTTTCATCCCAGGGACGGGTCTCGCGACCGGTTTTCGCAGCGTAAAGAGCTTCTTCATATTCCCCTGCGCGCAAATGCTCCAAGGCTGTTTCCAGTGGAATGAAATCATCGCGCTCGATGACTGATTGAGCCGAAGCTTCGGGTGATATCGAGATGGGGGAGAGTACGAAAACGATTATTGAAGCGAGAAGAGTAAAGAAGAATTTAGAGCATTTTGGCGGCATAGCTAAGCGGCCGAAATGCTTGTTCCTCCCTTGATTTCGTAATCTCGATGGATCACTTACTCTAGTCGCCCTCAAATCGAACACTCTTCTACCTTTAACCTAAATGCGTGATTCAGCAAGTACTCAAACGATGGATATTCGAGGATAGTTGCGCTATCGCCTATTTATGTGACGATTTCGATGAGCGCGCCAAGGTTCTGTGGGGATCAGAGGTTTCTTTTTGAGGGTGCTAGTGGTTTTTACCGCCTGTCGCAAGAGGGCTATAGAATCGGTTTTCGTTTTGCAATATGGTGCAAGAATTTGGATCGCTCTGGTAGAGTTTTCCAATTCAGGAGCGAGGGTTTCGGATCGCTCCGTGATTTCGCCCTCAACGTGACGCTGATGGATTTCTTGATGCCGGGACCACGTAATTCTGGGTGAACTCACTAAAGCGATCACAGGAATTCGGATACGCCGGATCTCGAAACGAGAACTTATGCATTGGCGATGGAATCGAAGTTGGGATGAACCTCTGCCGAGCTAAGCTGTTTGATGCCTATTAGAGGTCGTCGAATTTTCGGGATTTTTCTTCCCTGAGGAGGACGGTTTCGAGGTTTGCCATTCGGTCTTCAATTTTCTTGATGCGTTCTTCGATTTCCTTCGAGAGCGCGTCGGCTTGTTTTGAGGCCACCTTTTGCTTGCTCTGAATGATCTGAGAGATTGTACCGGCGGTAACTCCAAGAGCTACGATTGAAACGATTGCAGTCCAAAGGTCCATGATATGCGATTTAGGAGAGGGTTATTGTCGTAGGTGGGTCCTTTACACATTGGAACATAGATGGGTTGCGATCAATTACGGATTGTCCGCATGAGTTTTGCGGGCGTGGGTAGTTCAAAAGTTTTCCTTAGAGTGGATTGAACTTTAGGGTTAGGTAGGAATACAACAAGGGCTTGTAAAAACGCGATTCTCGCCACGCTAGAATGCTACGGAGACTTGAGGCCAACGATACTAGAACCTTTTAGTGATGTGCCTCCGAAACTCGACCGAATGGATAGTCAGCTGATAGCGAAGAATCGAAACACCAAAGGATTTACTTTGGTGGAAATCATGGTCGTCGTGGTCGTGATCGCCATTTTGGCAGCGATTGCGATTCCTACTTTCATGAATGCTCAAATGGCATCGAGAGCAGCCAAGTTCGCGAATGATTTGAAAAAGCTCAGTGCGGCTGTGACTCAGTACAACATGGAGTATGGCGAGTGGGCGGGTGATGGTCTCCCTGGCACGACTCCTAACTATTCTCTGACGTATGGCGGGACGGGTGAGGGCTTCATTTCTTCGACCGCTTGGACTTCTGAAACAGCGATAGGCGGTCGTTGGGACTGGGAGGGTCTGGGTACGGGTTCAATTGGTATCTCATGTCGAGGCTACTCGGCTACTGATGAACAAATCGAAAAAATCGACTCCTTGATCGATGACGGAGATATAAATGCCGGAGCCTTTACGAAGGTGGACTCTTTGCAGCTTTATCTATCGCTTGAGTAAGGGAGTGATCAAAGTTCTACAGGTATAAGGGAGCCATGCGTCGCCAGTAGTGTCCGCTGT
>JBCCZW010000045.1:0-13050 GCA_039186805.1 Verrucomicrobiota bacterium | reverse complement strand
CCTCAGGAAGAAGTCATCGAGCTGAGGTGGATCGATACCGGCGTGCTGCAGCTGAACATGTGCCTGCCCGCGGTGGTGAATCTGGTGCTGAAAGAGATGTGGGAGGACGTCCTTTACCGCTTCGGTCGAAGGTCCATCGCGGCGTTCGATGGTGATTTCAGTGGACAGATCCGCCTCGCTCGCGTCCATGCAAACTTGGAGCAGGCGCGCATCGCACTCGGCCTGCTCCGCTGCCAGACGGGCCGGTGCGGTTAGGTCGTCGCGCTCAAAAATCTTGCGCCCCTTACCGCCTCGGGTGAGCGCGTCGACATAGTAGAGATCAACAATCAGAATGTGGTTCATCGTCTCTGAAAGCGACGGGAAAAAGCCCGGCCGTTCGGCGATAAACGCCCCCTCCTCCAGCCCACCCAGTGCCTGATAGAACCTGCGATTGGCCCAGGCATTGTTGGAAGCCCAGGCGATATAGGGGTTGTCCGCAATGCTGAGTCAGCCCTGTAAATCTGCCCACATCCGGGCATCGCGATCGGCCGTCCAAATGCGGGGGGTGTCTACGCCGCGCGCCTCGTCATAGGCGCGGGCCACGTTAAAGGGTAGGCAGTGCTCATAGATTGCGTACTCCGCGAATTTCGGATCACAGGCCTCACGCACCGCGTCCCAGGCGTCTTTGAGTAGATGATGTGCTCTTCATGAGCAAAGCCTCCTGCACCATCAGCGCCGTTTCTCTTAATCGCTAAATCTTCATCTCCATAGACCCCAGAGGAGGTCTTCAGGCCATTGAGAATCAATGCTCCCCCCTCTAGGAATATTTCCAGGGAAAACAAATAACGCCACTGCGTCATCGTCGAATGCAGCGAAGCGCAAACGCCGCTCTCGCTGTTCTTCATTATCGCGAACACATTGTCCTCCAAGCCTTCAATCTTCCAATACAAGTTGGAAACCAAAGCATGGACCTCATCGAATCCTCCACAAAAATAGAGGAAGAGATCCAACATATGGATACCTTGATCGAGCATGATTCCACCGCCCGCCAATTCAGGCTTCGCCCGCCAAGTATCGAAATAGGATTCATCCACTTCCTTACCATACCTACCTCGCATCCAGAGCAGCTTACCCATCTCCCCGGAGTCGATCAAACTCTTCATTTTCCCAATGCTCGCATGATGTCGGTGATTGAAGCCATACATCAGCTTCAAGCCGGGTACCGATGCTTCCACTTCGCGAACTGACTCTACATCCCCTGCGTTGAACCCAGGAGGTTTTTCTGCAAAAACATGCTTTCCTGCGGTCAAACAGTCGCGAGCCAACGTCGGCATTCGAAAATTTGGAGCGCACAAGAACACCGCATCGATAGAAGGGTCCTCGATGATTTCAGACTCATTGCGAACCACCTGACAACCGGGATTCTCAATGGACGAAGTATCAAAGAGAGCCTCCACTTTTCCCCGACCGCTTTCCTCGATTGCTTGGCGGCGAATCTTACCCATTTTTCCGTATCCAATAATGGCTGTCTTCAGCATTGTTCGAAACTATCTCTGAACTCTCGAAAATCTTCGGTCAATTTCTCCAGGAAATCGGCACAGGTACTCGCCACATGCGGCGTCATGAAAAATGGATCTGGATGATACGCCGCCAACTTGCCCCGATAGGGTTCCTTCCAGAAAACATCGAAAGCTGCGCGGATACGCCCCGCCGAAAGTTCTGCTTCAAGTGCATCTTCATCCACAATCGGCCCTCTCGCCGTGTTCACCAACGCCGCCCCATCCTTCATCAGAGCTAGCTGATCAGCTCCAATAAAACCTTGGTTATCGGAGGTGAGAGGTATGTGCAATGTAACTACATCCGCTTCGCCCAACTGCTTTTCAAAAACGTCCTTCTCATCATCGAGTACATCGTAAACCATCGTCTCCACCATACCGGCCAGCGCCTGTTCGACTCGACGACCGATGTTGCCTCTGCCCACAATTAGAACCTTCTTACGCTTTGTTGCGACACGCGCATTCTTTTTCCAAGCATTCAAATCTCCGACCGAAGCGAAGAGCATTCTATAGATCAGACCGACCGCAAACACGGCAGTTTCTTCGAAGATGATGTTCTTCGTTTCCTCGCTTGGCAAACCGACGCAAACACCCCGTTTTTCGCATTCCTCAAAAGGCACGTTCTCCGATCCCACTCCGCAACGGAATACTCCCTTTAAATGCGGCATCTTCGACAGATCCAAGGTTTTCCCGCCAATTAAGGCCACTTCGGCTTCGTGTTCTCCGACGCAATCTGCAAGTTCTGGCGCAAACGCGTCTAATGTAGATGTGTTCTTCCAAACCTTCATCCAAAAAATCAATACGCAGAGTAATCTATGCCCATATACTTATCTAGCCACACATGCAGCAGAGCTTGGTGAGCGGATTCAACAATCCCATACGTCTTCGCTGGAACATAGAAGTTCAAATCTCCCATCAGCCTCGATCGATTATCGTTTTCCATCCCCGAAAAGGTCACCACCTCCATTCCTTTAGAGCGCGCGACTTCGATCGTTGAAATAATATTCGGGGAACTCCCAGAAGAACTAACAGTGATCAACATGTCTCCACTTTTCGCATACCAGCTCAAAGGAGCGCTAAACGCCTTCTCATACCCCAAGTCGTTCCCCATTGCCGTCAACAAAGCCGAGTCGCTAAATGACAGGGTCGGCACACCTGCATTTTTCGTAAAATCGAGCGCCATATGATTCGAAAAGGCAGCGCTCGCTCCATTGCCGCACAAAAATTGACTCCTCCCTTTATCTGCCACTGCCTTTGATTTCCCGCAAAGAAGAGCAAATGCCTTTTCATTTTCAATAGTTTCCCCTGATCGTGCAGTCACATTCAGGCTCTCCAAAGCATCGCTCAGCTCTTCTTTGAATCGAGCGTAGTGGCTTGAACTATCGATACCTATAGTCATCAACTTTCGAATACAATAGGATAGAGTGCCTCTGCAATAGCCAAATCCATTTCATCCTTAATTACGTGAGCCGCCAAATGACTGATCGGATAGTACCCCACCTTTCCACAATAGGTCGCGCACTGACCAGCCACAGCAGCCTTCAAGAAAGGTGCTCTCTTCCAAGCCGTAATGGACCAGCTAATACGCTGTATCGGGTTCAGATCCTGCGAATTCGTCTTTTCATACAGACTAAAGTTGACCGGATCGCCTAGGTATGAGCACTCGATTCCGATTTCCTGGCAACTCAACAAGCTGTCAAACTCGCCACGCTCCATCTCTTGAACGAAACCCCGAATATCGGATAAAGTCATCAGCGGAGCGATACTGTGCACCTGGTAGAGCGTATCGCATTCATGAACATCTAGAAACTCAGTAATGTACTGCTCGCTCGTCGATACTGAGTCACCCAACTTTTCTGGTCTTTGGTGGAAGTTGACGCCTTCAGCCCTCGCTAAGTCTCCAAATTTCGGATGCTCTGAGTTCACCCAAACCGCATCGAAACAATCAGCTTCGAGGCACTTGCGAATCGCTCTTACGACTAACGATATTCCGTGCAATTCTCTCAAATTTTTCTGAGCTAATCTCTGGCTGCCCATGCGGGCTGGTATCATCGCAATCTTCATCAACAAGGTGAAACTAAAAGGTGGCTCGGTTCAGCTTACCAGACAATTCCCCTTGCAGTTCCATTCGCAAGAGAAAGGCGAAAATTAGCTCATATCTAACAGAAGTTCGCGAGTGACAGCGGCTCTTGCCGTAACTTGCCAATCTATATTTCCACTGGAGCTGTATTTGATTACCCCTCCCGCAGCTCTCACAATAGCCAAACCCGCTGCGACATCCCACAAGTAGATATCCTTTTCCTCGTAAGCATTGAGCCAACCCTTTGCTACCCAAACCAAGCTGAGTGCAGCTGATCCTAGCAGTCTGACCTTTTTGAAGTCTGAAACCCGGTCCGCAAACCGCTTCACTTCCTCAGATGCATAACTCCTTCCGCTCGGGAAACCTGTACCCAGAACCGCTCCTTTCACTGAAACAACATCATCCTGCACGACCAAGGACTCGCTATTACAAGTCGCCCCAAGCCCTTCCCCACCCAAGCACAATTCACTTCTACCATGATCATAAACAGCTCCGAGTATGGGTTCTCCCTTTTCGATCAATGCAATCGATGTCGCATACAATGGATTGCCTAGATGATAGTTCACCGTCCCGTCCAAAGGGTCCACTAACCAATAGGTTTCTCGCTCCAATTTAATAGGGATCGCACTCTCCATACTTTCTTCGCTTAAAACCCTCCACGGAGACTCTCTTAATACCGTCCGGATCGCTGCATCGCAACATGTATCCGCTTCTGACTTCAGGTCATGAGAACTCTGAGTCAGGATTGCTTTTCGAGCCTGCAAGATAGGAATAGTTGCTCTGCAAGCTTCCCCTGCCAATTTCATGCATTCCTTAAGATCGGATAGTTTCATCTGAAAGACGCCCTTATTTATACTGAGCTCACGATCAAACTAGCTGGCCCTAGAACATCCAATCAAATCATTTCATTTGAATATCCAAATAGGGGATACGGATAACTCAACTCACTCACGATCAAACGACAGCAGAGAGCTCACGATGTATCTTTAAATTTAATACATTGCTCCTCCTTCCAACCACACCCTATTAACCCCTTTACAAACTAGGTAAAAACCCTTCTCCACTCGATTTTTCTGATAAAAACCTTTTCAGTGAATCTCTGCCTTCCTACAAACAGTCCCTCAGGCAAACCCTGACCCGATTTTCCAAGAACGCGCTATGGAGCTAGAACGAGACACCGAAAGAAAAGGCCAAGCCGCGGGCAATGAACTCGCCAAAGCCGAAACGCTTTCGAACTCGCTCATGGAATTTTCTTCTGAGGGCATCGTCGTCCTTAACCGCTTCGGCAACGTCGAGAATATCAACCAGCAAGCCCAAGCCCTGCTGAATACCGATCTATCGTCCGCCCTCAACCAAGCGATCAGCGACATCTTCGTCGCTTACGAGCCCGGCACCGACGATCTCATCGACCTCGCCTCTGAACGATATCGCAACCCCCAACTTTCCATCGCTCAAGCTGAAGTCATCGGAGCCAACGGCATTCGCACTCCCGTCGGCTTCCAGCTCAAGCCAAACACAAACCGCCAGAACCCCGAACTCTCCGGCGCGATCCTCTTTCTTCGCGATCTGAGTCAGACCGTCTCCAAAGACGCCCAAATCCGTCTCATCGCCACCGCCCTCAAATCCATTGGCGAAGGCGTCATCATCACCGACGCCAACTGGGAAAAGGGCAACGCCCGCATCCTCTACACCAACAATGGCTTTGCCGAAATCACCGGCTATTCCGACCTGGAAGTCGTCGGTAAAGGCATCTCCATTCTCAACGGCGAAAACACCGACCTCACCATCATCGATGAGATGGTCCGCGACCTCAAAGCCGGACGCACCGCCGCAGGCGAAACCGTCGGCTATCGCAAAGAAGGCTCGGAATTCATTATGTCCTGGAAGATCTTCCCGGTCTACGAATCGAGCGACAAGGTCAGCAACTACGTCGTCATCCAGCGCGACGTCTCCCAAATCCGCCGCCTCGAACAAGACCTCTTCCAATCCCAAAAGATGGAAGCCATCGGCCGACTCGCCGGCGGCGTCGCCCACGACTTCAACAATATCCTCGCCGTCATCCTCTCCTTCTCGGACCTCATCCTCGACAAAACCCCCGACGGCGACCCCAACCGCAAATACCTCACCGAAGTTCGCAAAGCCGCCGAACGCGCGGCAGACCTCACCCAACAACTCCTCTCCTTCAGCCGACGAAACAAGAGCCTCAAGCCTGAGGTCCTCGACGCGGTCAAGATCGCCCGCGACATGCAGAAGATTCTCCGCCGCCTCATTCCGGAGAACATCGCCTTCAACCTCCACTTCCAAGAGGACCCCGTCCACGTCAATATCAACCGGACCGCCCTCGAGCAAATCCTCATCAATTTCACCACCAATGCCCGCGACGCCATGAAGGACGGCGGCGAAATCGATTTCTCCATCATCTCCTGCGATGCCGAGGAATCCACCCGCTACCTTCCCGACTACATGGACGCCAAGCCCTACATGATCCTGTCATTCCAGGACACCGGCTCCGGCATAGACGGCGAAACCCAAAAACACATCTTCGAACCCTTCTTCACCACGAAGGAACTCGGCAAAGGCACCGGACTCGGACTCGCCACCGTCTACGGTATCGTCACCCAAGCCAACGGCCACATCGAAGTCGCTTCCGAGCCCGGCAAAGGCACCCTCTTTCGCATCTTCCTCCCCATCGTGGCCTCCGTCGCCGAAGACAAAAAGCAAGTCGACGACCCCACCTCGGAAGAGCTCAACTCCCAAAATCGCGAAACCATTCTCATCGTCGAAGACGACGAAACCTGGTGCGACTGCATCTCCGGCCTTCTGGTTCACTTCAACTACGAAGTCTACTCGACCAACCAAGCCGAAGACGCCCTCGACTTCCTCGAAGATTCGAACGCTGGCATCAAACTCCTCATAACGGATCTCATCCTACCAAAGATGCGAGGGTCCGAACTCGCCGAACGCCTCCTCAAGCAGAACCCCGAGATGAAAGTCATCTACATGACCGGCTACTCCGAGGAGATCCTCTCGCAATTTAACATACCGGAAGACGCCACCCTGCTGAAGAAACCCTTCTCCATGAAGACCATCCTCAGCACCGTCCGCGAAATGCTCCAAGAGGAAACAGAAGCCTGAGCCGGAAGTTCAGGTGACAGAGGCCAGGCGTCAGTTCCTTCAATCCAATAAAATTGCCGGCCGGGGCTGTCTACCCTCCGTAGCTCCCAGCGAAGGACGGGCCGACCCGGCAAATCCAACCCGATCAGTAGCATCGGACGTATTCACGAGCGAAAGCGAGAAGGCCTGACATCCCATGACCACAAATCCGACCAATCCGGGAGCTTGGACTTTAGTCCGACCAAAAACCAATCGGAGCGGCGGCATCCTGCCGCTGAACCAAGCGCAAAATCATAAAGGAACCACCTCCATGGCATCCTAACCTTGCTCCGAAGAATACCAATCTTCCCAAGCGTATCGAATCATCGCATACAAAACGAAACCAGAAGTCGCCCAAGCAGGATAGGCATAAAGATCGCCATCAATTGATACGGCTAAGGCAACCAATCCAAAGAGCCGCAAATAGTCCTGAACAAACCTTTGTTTCCCATCGAAACGAGATAGGCTCTCTCGGAATGGCTCTAAGAACCGTCCAACTCTTGAGCAAGACTTCACCAAGAAAATTCCCGACGAAGAGAACTCCACAGCCCGTCAAAAACAGAAAACACCATACGATCGGACGAGTCAGCATTGCCCATTCAAGATCCTGATCCCTCCACCAATAACCTAAACCGAGCGTTACTGAGACAATCATCCCTAAAATGAACAGTCTTTCCTTTGAACCATAGACTTCACGGAATCGAGGATCGAAAAATGCGAAGCGCTTCAACTCTTCCCATTCCCGCTCTAAAATCCAAACCTTCAGACTCATCTTACTCGGAACACAGCGCATCGACCAAATGAGTCAATCGATCTAAGACGAACCGCAATCCAGTCTCGGCTTCAACGGAATCCTGCCGCGGCGCCGCATGGTTCAAGCAGTCTTATCCGCGATGTTAAAATCAACTCCCGGTTGAACCCGCAGACACTCATCCCTCCACCTTTTCCCAACCGTAAAACCATTCCATTGACAGCCCGTCACCCAATCGTAGCGTGTGCCTCGAATTTCCCAAGAGCAGTCCGACTGGCCCGCTCTAATCCAATAACAAGGTACACGCACAATGTCGCAGTTCGACTCCGTATCACTCGCTCCGGCGGACCCAATCTTGAGTCTCACCGAAGCTTTCAAAGCCGACCCAAACCCTGAGAAAGTAAATCTCAGCGTGGGCGTATTCGTGGACGAATCAGGAACCACCCCGATCCTCGCAACTGTCAAGGAAGCGGAGAAACGCCTCGTCGAAACCAACAAAACCAAGAGCTACCTCCCCATCACAGGTAGCCCGAACTACGCCAAACTCACCCAAGAAATCTGCTTCGCCAAAGCCGACACTTCACGAATCGTCACCGCTCAAACTCCAGGCGGCACCGGAGCCCTCCGCGTCGCAGCCGACTTCATCGCGGGCAACCTCGAGTCCAAGACCATCTGGGTCAGCAACCCAACCTGGGCCAACCACAAAGGCGTCTTCGCCTCCGGCGGTCTCGAAATCAAGACTTACGCCTATTTTGACCAGCCGACCCTCAGCCTCGACTACCCAGCCTTCATCGAAGCCATCAAGCAAATCCCCGCAGGAGACATCGTCCTTCTCCACGCTTGCTGCCACAACCCAACCGGCGCTGACCTCAACGCCGAACAATGGACCGAGGTCGCAGCCATAGCCAAGGAAGCGGGTTGGACCCCTCTCCTCGACTTCGCATACCAAGGCTTCGGAGCTGGCATCAACGAAGACGCAGCCGGCGTCCGCGCGATGGCCGCCAACGGCATCCAAATGCTGGTCGCCCAATCATTCTCTAAAAACATCGGTCTCTACCGCGAACGCATCGGCGCCCTCCACATCGTCACCAACGGTGGGGAAGAAGCCCAACGCGTTGCCAGCCAAGTCAAGATCGTCGTCCGCACCAACTACTCCAACCCACCCGCGCACGGTGGCGCCATCGTCGAGACAATCCTCGGTGACGCCGAACTCCGTCAACGTTGGGAAAAGGAAGTAGACGCCATGCGCGACCGCATCAACGACGTCCGCGTCGACTTCGTAGACGCCATGGCCGCCGCAGGCATCAGCCGCGACTTTAACTTCCTCAAAGAGCAAAACGGCATGTTCTCCTTCACCGGACTCACCAGAGATCAAGCCATCGAGCTCCGTGAGAAACACAGCATCTACATCGTAGACAGCGGAAGAATCAACGTCGCCGGCATCACCAAGAAGAACATCGCAAACGTCGTCCAAGCCCTCAAATCCATCCTTAACTAAAGACGAAAAAGGAGCGGCGGCATCCTGCCGCCGAAATCTTCCAAGCCCATCATCCCTTCAGACTACCGAGCGCAGCGACACATCTACGCAGCACCGCAAGAAAAACAAACAGCTTCAGACTTCCCACCTCAAGTACGTATGATTCTCTCGGATACAGCCATTCTCGAAGGCATCGACAAAGGTTCTATCGTCATCGAACCCTACGACCGCTCCTGCCTCGGCACCAATAGCTACGACGTCCACCTCAGCAAATATCTAGCTACCTACCCAGACGAAGTGCTCGACGCCAAAAAACACAACCAAATCGAGCACTTCGAAATGCCGGACGATGGCTTTATTCTGCATCCAAACAAGACTTACCTCGGCTCGACTATTGAGTACACCGAAACCCACGAGCACGTCCCCTTTCTCGAGGGCAAGAGCAGCGTGGGCCGCCTCGGTATCGATATTCATGCTACAGCGGGTAAAGGCGACGTCGGCTTCTGCAACCACTGGACGCTCGAAATCTCCGTAGCTCAACCCGTCCGCGTGTATCCCGGCATGCCCATCGGGCAGCTCATCTATTTCCACGTGCAAGGCGAAATAGAAACCTTCTACAACAAAAAAGGTTCCGCCAAATACAACGAACGCACCCCCCGCCCCATGGAGTCGATGATGTGGAAAAACAAGTTTTGATAACAATCGCCGGATCACCGCTCCGGCCTACAATTCGATCACTGTAGGTCGGGGCGCTGACCCGACAAATCACACCAGAGCGTCGACCCGACAACCACAACCCAACTCACCAATGCGACCTCCACGTCTCTCCAACGTGTGGCTCGACAACCCCACCTACTTCATCACAACCAACGTCGAGAAACGAAGCCCCGTTCTCGCAACCCCAGAAGTCGCCAACATCCTAATGCAGGAATGGCGATCAGCATTCGAACGCCACTCGTGGGCAATCGGTCGCTACGTCATCATGCCAGATCACGTACACTTCTTTTGCTCCTCCCTCGAACAGAAGAAGTCTCTCTCCCATTTCATGAGGCAATGGAAAGAATGGACCTCAAAGACAATTAAGCGTTCTACTCAATTGACCGACTTCAAATGGCAAGAAGGATTCGTAGATCACGTCCTTCGAAACCACGAATCGCGTTCTGAGAAATGGGAGTACATCCGTCAAAACCCGGTCAGGGCTGGCCTGGTTGAGAACCCAAAAGAGTGGCCCCATAAAGGATTCATCGATTTCGATTAAACTTCGTCCGAACTGCCGGGTCACCGCCCTGGCCTACAATAAACGTATCCTTCAATCTGTAGGCCGGAGCGCCGATCCGGCAATTTTCAAGCGCTGTAGGCCGGGGCGCCGATCCGACATTCCCAGCGCCTCCCCTCAATCCAAATCCTTCAAACTCCCCCCACTCTCAGCTCCCTTCACCCAATTCGGATCGGTCCCCGGCACCGGATCGTATCCAGAACCTCCCCACGGGTGACAGCTGCAAATCCTTTTCGAACTCAGCCACAGAGCCCGAAAAAACGGCAGCTTTCGAAAGCACCCAATCGCATAATTCGAACAGGTTGGCTGAAACCGACACCCCGCTCCCGGGCCCATCAAAGCATGCTTCATCGGAGACAGGACGATCTGGTAAAGCCGCACAAGCTTAATTGCTCCCCAACCAAACCCCCGACCGATCTGTCTCAATAAATTCACTACAAAAGTTCACCTCTCATGTAGAGTGCCCAGAAAACCCAGGATTAATCGCCTCGCACTCTTCTTCCAAAACGCCCGTCGATACCTCGACCCCTGCCGCCACCAAAACCTGAATACCATTCCCACGATGAGCCGGAGTCGGATCCAACGCCCCCACAACGACCCGAGGTATCCCCGCTTCGATCAAAGCCTCTGTGCATGCGCCCGTCCTCCCCTTCGTAGAACACGGCTCCAAAGTCACATACATCGTCGCTCCCGCACTCGGTTTCCGACCCAAGTTCTTCAAAGCCCATCGTTCCGCATGAGGTTGACCGTCCCTTTCGAACCTTCCGGTCGATACGCATTGCCCATCCTCTACGATTACAGCGCCCACTCGCGGGTTCGGTCGGGCCACCTCGGGATCCGACTTCAAGGCTTCTTCGATCGCCAGTCGCATAAAGTCCTCATCTCGGTTTGAACTCATTTCGTCACCATACGCGGCTTGATATCGCGGTAAAGACTCTCCTACAGTCTGACTCATGAAATCCGCAGAAACCATCGACCTTCTCCTCAAACGCCGCTCCCTCGTTGCCATGTACCTCGAAGCCCCCGGCCCGAATGACGAAGAACTCGAAACCATCCTCCGCTGCGGCACCCGCGTCCCCGACCATAAAGGCATCGTCCCTTGGCGCATAAAAATCGTCGATCGCGAAACTCAAGACACGCTTCACGCCAAACTCCCAGAACTCTTCGAAGGCGAAGACCAGGCCCCTTTGGTGAAAACGACTACCAAAGAACCGAAAGCCGCTCCCACTCTTCTCATTGTCCATTCATATACCATCTCCGACAAAGCGCCCCGCAGCGAACAACTCCTTTCCTGCGCCGCGGCCTGCCAGAACATCCTTATCGCTTCACACGCTCTCGGCTACCACAGTCAATGGCTCACCGAATGGATGGCCTACAGTCCCAAAGTGAAAGACTACCTCGGAATCCCCCCGGCAGAAGACATCATCGGATTCATCTACATCGGCACCGCCCCCGGCGGCACCAAAGAACGTCCACGCCCCGAACTCTCCGCTGTAGTCTCTAAGTTAGAACTTTAATTGTAGGGCGGAGCGCCGATCCGCCATAGCTGAAGGGGAAACACTTCCGAGCTCATCCGAAGCCCACCTTCCCTTAAACCAAGGGGTTCTCTACTTATTCGCCAAACAATGCTCCGCGTAGGCTTTGATCTTGCCGCGGACGTTCGTCAGACCATTCCGGCGGTTGGGCGAAAGATGCTGGGTGATCCCCACCTCTCCTAGAAAATCGGGCTCTAGCCCAATAATCGCCTCCGGCTCCTCGCCGCTGTAGAGCTCGCAAAGCAAGGCCGCTGTTCCTTTGGTGATAGCGGCGTCTGAGTCCGTCGAAAAGTAGCATTTCCGATCTCTAAACTCGGGGAAGATCCACAAACGCGACAAGCAGCCTTCGATCAGAAAGGTATCGATCTTCTTATCCTCCTCAAGCGGCGGGTGCCCCTTGGCTCGATCGATCACGTACGCGAAGCGCTCGAAGTGATCCTCAAAAGGCATCAATTCATCCACCAACTGATCGCGTTTTTCCTCAATACTCATAGGCTCTCACCAAGCCGACGATCACCTCGAAGTCAACACTGCGAGGATGGCGGAAAAAGGTCGCTGAACCGCCTTCGGATGAAGCCTCGAGAGCTTCTCCCTGCAATTCTCTAGTTAGCCCCGCCGATCAAGCGATCTACGACCGCGCTCAAAACGTCCGGCTTAAAAGGCTTCCCGATCGCAGGATACTCTTTCCCATCCACTTTAAGCACAGTCTCCGCATCCGTCGCTCCCTTTTTCCCGAGAAGCGAGGTCAAGAATAGTACTTCCATATTTTCGGTGATCGGGCTCGACTTCAGCTGCTTGACCGCCTCCGAACCATGCATGTCGGGCAAAAGGATATCGGCGATCATCAGGTCCGGCTTTTCCCTCAAAGCCAGGTCGATAGCGAAGCGGGCTTCACCGCTCGGAAACACCTCGTATCCCCGTTTTTCCAAAAACTTCGTAATCAAAAGCGCCGACGAACGCTCGTCCTCCAAAACTAGTATTTTCTTTGAGTCCGCCATGTCTGGGTCATTTCTGCATTAGCAAAGATCGGCATTAACACTGATCTCTTTTGCACATTTACCCTATTCGCAACCGAAAGGCAGCTTTTAGCACTTTTCTCGCAGACTCCAAGCGCAAGCGCTCAGAGGCATCTACGCCCAACGCCTCAAGGTCGCCTCCAGAGGAAAACGTTTTCCCGGGCAGACCGTCCGATTCTTATCAACGATCTTGTGAGCGGTCACCTTTACCTTCGAGCCGATCACCT